>NZ_JAYKKJ010000011.1:0-114437 GCF_035969385.1 Marivivens marinus
AAAGCTGCTTCGACACGCCTTGGGTGATCGGATACAACCGCGTGCCGGACCCGCCTGCAAGGATGATGCCCTTGCGGCTCGTGGAATGGGGACGAATGGGCGTCATTTGTTAACCATGTACTGCTCGTTTCTTATCTCTCTGCCCGCAAAATCAGGCAAAGTTATGGAAACCCTGTCATCACCTGCGCGCGGCCTCCCACACTTCGAATTCGGCGGCGCATTTGCGGCGCAGCTTGGCCTCGGTTCGTTCTGACAGGGTGGTGTCGACCTTGGGCGAGACGTTCAGCCGGTTCAGGTCGATTTGGGCGTTCAGACGGCCCTCGAGAAAGTCGATCAACTTGTCCTGCTGCTCGTATTGAAACAAATGATCGACAAGGATCTGCCCACTGTCGCCACAAACGAATTTCGCCTGCGACCCGACGGCGGCGAAAGGGGCGGGCTTGCCCTTGGCATATTCATCGACGAAATCATCGAAACTGACGCCCCGTGTCGAATTCGGATGTCCAACCAGATCGTCCCGGTGCCGATACCGATACCAGCTGTCCAGCCAGTCGATGGGGTTGCGGATCACGGCCAGCGTTTCAAACTCTACATCGGCCCCTTTCTTCAGAAGCGGCTGGATAAACCGGCGGTAACGGTAGACCGGGCTGTGCTTGAGAATCGGCGGATCGCGTAACACCAGTGACGCACGCGGCGCCAATGCCCCCTCGATCGCCGTCGTTCCGGTCTTGGGCACAGCCAGAAAAACCAGCCGCTCGCTCCAGAAAACCAACATGAGACTGCCCTGTATTGCCTGAATTTATTGTTCTCGTTGGTTCGTAAACTACTCCTTAACCACTCATCCAAAAAGGTGTGTTTGTAAGATTTTTCTTGAAATGTTCTCTTTTTGATCTCATTAACCTTGAGAACAAGAGGCGAACAAAGCAGCGATTGCCGCCCTCAACGGGGTGTGGAATAAGGATGGCAAAGATGGCAACGGCAGAACTTTTCAACATGAATGACAAGCGCACAGCGGACAAACAGAAGGCCCTGGACTCGGCTTTGGCCCAGATCGAACGGCAGTTCGGCAAGGGGTCGATCATGCGACTTGGTGCCGACAACCCCGTGGCAGAGATCGAGGCGACCTCGACCGGCTCTCTGGGCCTCGACATCGCGCTTGGCATCGGCGGCCTGCCCAAGGGCCGGATCATCGAGATCTACGGGCCGGAATCTTCGGGCAAGACCACGCTGACCCTGCACGCAGTGGCCGAGGAACAGAAAAAGGGCGGCGTATGCGCCTTTGTCGACGCAGAACACGCGCTTGACCCGCAATATGCCAAGAAACTGGGCGTCAATCTGGACGAGCTGCTGATTTCGCAGCCCGACACCGGCGAACAGGCGCTGGAAATCGTCGATACGCTGGTGCGTTCCGGCGCGGTCAGCATGGTCGTGGTCGACTCGGTCGCCGCCCTGACCCCGAAATCGGAACTTGAAGGCGACATGGGCGATAGCAGCGTCGGCGTCCACGCCCGCCTGATGAGCCAGGCCATGCGCAAGCTGACCGGCTCCATCGCGCGGTCCAACTGCATGGTGATCTTCATCAACCAAATCCGGATGAAGATCGGGGTCATGTTCGGCAGCCCCGAAACCACCACGGGCGGCAACGCGCTTAAGTTCTATGCTTCGGTTCGTCTGGATATCCGCCGCATCGGCGCGATCAAGGACCGGGACGAGGTCGTGGGCAACACCACGCGCGTGAAGGTCGTCAAGAACAAGGTCGCGCCGCCGTTCAAGCAGGTGGAATTCGACATCATGTATGGCGAAGGCATCTCCAAGACGGGCGAACTTCTGGATCTTGGGGTAAAGGCCGGCGTGGTCGAGAAGTCCGGCAGCTGGTTCTCCTACGGGGACGAGCGGATCGGGCAGGGCCGCGAGAACGCCAAGCAGTTCCTGCGCGAAAACACCGGTATGGCGTACGAGATCGAGGACAAGATCCGCGCCGCGCACGGGCTGGATTTCCACATGGATGACAATGACGCCGAAGAGCTTGTCGAAGACTAGGATCAGCGTCTGAAAGATGGTTCGGGGGCGGCTTTGGCCGCCCCTTTTTCATTCCTGCTTTACCGTAGCGGGCAGGGGCGGTATTTGACGCCCGACTAGACAGAAAGATGCAGGACCATGACCAGCCTCGCCGATATCCGCTCCACCTTCCTCGACTATTTCCGCCGGCAGGGGCACGAGGTCGTGGCCTCCTCCCCGCTGGTGCCGCGCAACGACCCGACGCTGATGTTCACCAACTCGGGCATGGTTCAGTTCAAGAACCTGTTCACGGGGCTGGAAAAGCGCGACTACGTCCGCGCGACCACGGCGCAGAAATGCGTTCGCGCCGGGGGCAAGCACAACGATCTTGACAACGTCGGCTATACCGCACGTCACCATACCTTTTTCGAAATGCTGGGGAATTTCAGCTTTGGGGACTACTTCAAGACCGAAGCGATCCCCTTTGCATGGGAACTGCTGACCCGCGATTTCGGGATCGACAAAACCCGCCTGCTGACCACGGTCTACCACACCGATGACGAGGCGGTGGAAATCTGGAAAAAGGTCGGCGTGCCCGAAGACCGGATCATTCGCATCGCCACCTCGGACAACTTCTGGCAGATGGGGCCGACCGGCCCCTGCGGTCCCTGCACCGAGATTTTCTATGATCATGGCGACCACATCTGGGGCGGCCCTCCGGGTTCGCCCGAAGAAGATGGCGACCGGTTCATCGAAATCTGGAACGTCGTCTTCATGCAGAACGAGCAGTTCGAGGACGGCTCCATGCGCCCCCTCGACATGCAGTCGATCGACACCGGCATGGGGCTGGAACGGATCGGCGCGCTTTTGCAGGGCAAGCACGACAACTATGACACCGACCTGATGCGCGCCCTGATCGAGGCGTCGGCCCATGCCACCAGTGTGGACCCGGACGGAGATGGCAACGTGCACCACCGCGTCATCGCCGACCACCTGCGCTCCACCTCCTTCCTGATTGCCGAAGGGGTGCTGCCATCGAACGAAGGGCGGGGATACGTCCTGCGCCGGATCATGCGCCGCGCGATGCGTCACGCCCATCTTCTGGGTGCGAAGGACCCGGTGATGCACAAGCTGGTCCCCGAACTGGTCAAGCAGATGGGCGGGCATTACCCGGAACTGCGTGAGCGCCAGTCGACCATTGAAGAAACCTTCCTTGGCGAAGAAAACCGGTTCCGCAGCACGCTGGACCGCGGCCTGAAGTTGCTGGAAGACGAAACCCGCGACATGGCCGAAGGCGCGGCCCTTCCGGGCGCATCGGCATTCAAACTCTACGACACCTACGGCTTCCCGTTGGACCTGACGCAGGACGCCCTGCGCGAAAAGGGCCTGTCGGTCGATGTGGACGGTTTTGATGCCGCCATGGCCGAGCAAAAGGCCAAGGCCCGTGCGGCATGGGCCGGGTCGGGCGAGGCTGCGGATGCGACCGTCTGGTTTGACGTGGCGGACAAATCCGGCACCACGGATTTCCTTGGCTATGACACCGAGAAGGCCGAAGGGCAGATCGTGGCCATCGTCGCCGGGTCCGACAAGGTTGAGACCGCGAAGGTCGGGGACACGGTGCAGGTTGCCTGCAACCAGACCCCATTCTATGCCGAAAGCGGCGGCCAGGTCGGCGATATGGGCACTCTGAAGACCGAAACCGGGCTGGCCCGTGTCATCGACACGAAGAAGGCCGCCGGGGTGTTCATCCACTTCGCTGAGGTGGTCGAGGGCGAGATCGCGCGCGGGCAGGGGGCAGAGCTGGAGGTTGATCACAGCCGTCGCTCCACGATCCGCGCTAACCACTCGGCCACACACCTGCTGCACGAGGCGCTGCGCGAGACGCTGGGCGACCACGTTGCACAGCGCGGGTCGCTGAACGCGCCCGACCGGCTGCGGTTCGACTTCAGCCACGGCAAGGGCATGACCGGCGACGAAGTGGCCGAGGTCGAGGCGCGGGTTAACGAGATGGTGCGCCAGAACAGCCCCGTCACCACCCGGATCATGACCCCGGATGACGCCCGCGCCATCGGCGCACAGGCGCTGTTCGGCGAAAAATACGGGGACGAGGTCCGCGTGGTGTCGATGGGCAAGGCCGCGACCGGCAAGGGGCTGGATGGCCAGACTTGGTCGATCGAATTGTGCGGCGGCACCCATGTGCGCCAGACCGGCGATATCGGTGCTTTCGTGGTGCTGGCCGACAGCGCGTCGTCAGCCGGTGTGCGCCGGATCGAGGCGCTGACCGGGCAGGCCGCGATTGACCACCTCAAGGCGCAGGATGCGACGCTGGCGGCGGTGGCCGGGGCGCTGAAAACCTCTGCCGCGGATGCGGTGGAGCGGGTCAAGGCGCTGCTGGATGAACGCAAGGCGCTGGCCAATGAAGTGGCGCAACTGCGCCGCGAGGTTGCCATGGGCGGCGGGGCCAAGGCCGAGGAACCTGCAAAGGAAATCAATGGGATCGCGTTCAAAGCTCAGGTGCTGACCGGGGTGACGGGCAAGGACCTGCCGGGGATCATCGACGAGCTGAAGGCCCAGATGAGCAGCGGCGCGGTTCTGCTGATCGCCGACGCGGGCGGAAAGGCGGCGGTGGCGGCTGGCGTGACCGGCGATCTGACCGACCGCCTGTCAGCGGTGGATATCCTGCGCGCTGCTGTGGCCGAACTGGGCGGCAAGGGCGGCGGTGGCCGTCCCGACATGGCACAGGGCGGCGGGGCCAGCGTGGACAACGCCGAAGCGGCAATTGCGGCGGCAGAGGCGGTCATCGCGGGCCTCTGACCCCCGAACGATCCAGGCCGGGCCGTCCCGTTCATCGCGGGGCGGCCCGTTTTCGTTTCCGAGGGGCGCAGACCATTGCGCTTTGCGCCCAGACCGGCAAGATTGGTCCCGAAACGCGCGAAAGGAGCCGCCATGCCCGCCCTGTGGATTGCCCATGTCACCGTCACCGACCCGGACGCCTACGGCAAATATGCTGAACTGGCCGGACCGGCGATTGCCAAACATGGTGGCCATTTCATCGCCCGTGGCGGACGGTTCGTGCAGCTTGAGGGCAAGGAACGGCCCCGCAACGTCGTCGCCCGCTTCCCCAGCGTCGAAGCAGCGGTGGAGTGCTACAACTCCATCGAATATCAGCGCGCGCTGGACCATGCCCGCGACGCGTCAGAGCGCGAACTGATGGTGGTCGAAATCTCGGAGGACTAAGAAAAAAGGTGGGTCGAAACCCACCTTACTTTCCGAATTTGCCGATGTCGTAAGGTGGGTCTTGCCCCACCGTGACTGATCAGTTGCTCGAACGGGCCATCCGCTTGCGTTCATGCGGGTCCAGATAGCGTTTGCGCAGCCGCACCACGTTCGGCGTCACCTCGACCAGTTCATCGTCGTCGATATAGGCAATCGCCTGCTCAAGGCTCATCTGCACCGGCGGGGTCAGGCGCACCGCCTCGTCCGTGCCCGAGGCCCGCACGTTCGTCAGCTTCTTGCCCTTGAGCGGGTTGACCTCCAGATCGTTGTCGCGGCTGTGTTCACCGATGATCATCCCCTGATAGACCGCGTCCTGCGGGTGGATGAACATCTTGCCGCGCTCTTCAAGGTTCCAAAGCGCATAGGCCACGGCGGTGCCGTTTTCCATCGAGATCAGAACACCCTGACGGCGGCCCTGAATGGTGCCCTTGTAGGGGGTCCAGCCGTGGAAAATCCGGTTCAGGACGCCAGAGCCGCGCGTATCGGTCAGGAATTCGCCGTGATAGCCGATCAGCCCGCGCGACGGCACATGGGCCACGATCCGGGTCTTGCCAGCGCCTGCGGGCTTCATTTCGACCAATTCGCCCTTGCGCGGGCCGGTCAGCTTTTCGACCACGACACCAGTATATTCGTCATCCACGTCGATGGTGGTTTCCTCGACCGGTTCCAGCCGCTGGCCGTCCTCTTCGCGCATGATTACCTGCGGACGCGAGATCGACAGTTCGAACCCTTCGCGGCGCATGTTTTCGATCAGCACGCCCATCTGCAATTCGCCCCGGCCCGAAACGATGAACGCTTCGCCGCCCGGAGTGTCCTCGATCTTGATCGCCACGTTGGTTTCAGCCTCTTTCATCAGGCGTTCGCGGATCACCCGGCTTTGCACCTTCTTGCCGTCCCGGCCCGCCAGCGGGCTGTCGTTGATCCCGAACAGGACCGAGATGGTCGGCGGATCGATCGGCTGGGCGTCAATCGCCTTGTCCACCGACAGATCACAGAGGGTGTCGGCCACGGTGGCCTTGGTCATGCCCGCGATGGTGACGATGTCGCCAGCTTCCGCTGCGTCGATGGGCTGCTGCGACAGGCCGCGGAAGGCGAGGATCTTGGTCACGCGGAACTGTTCGATCTTTTCGCCGGTGCGCGACAGCGCCTTGAGCGTCTCGCCCACCTTGAGCGTGCCGCTTTCCACCCGACCGGTCAGGATACGGCCGATGAACGGGTCTGCGGACAGGGTGGTGGCCAGCATACGGAACGGCTCGCCCCGCGCTTCGATCTGCTTGGGCTGGTCCACGTGGCGCAGCACGAGGTCGAACAGGGCGGTCAGGTCCTTGCGGGGGCCATCCAGTTCCGCATCGCACCAGCCGGACCGGCCAGAGGCATAGAGATGCGGGAAATCAAGCTGCTCGTCCGTGGCGCCAAGGTTGGCGAACAGGTCAAAGCATTCGTCCAGCGCGCGGTCCGGTTCCGCGTCGGGCTTGTCCACCTTGTTCAGCACGACGATGGGCTTCAACCCCAGCGCCAGCGCCTTGGAGGTTACGAATTTCGTCTGTGGCATCGGGCCTTCGGCGGCGTCGACCAGCAGGACCACGCCATCAACCATGGACAGGATCCGCTCTACCTCGCCGCCGAAATCGGCGTGGCCGGGGGTGTCGACGATGTTGATCCGGGTTCCGGCCCATTCCACGCTGGTGGCCTTGGCAAGGATGGTGATCCCGCGTTCCCGTTCGATATCGTTGCTGTCCATCGCCCGTTCGGCAACGGCCTGGTTGTCGCGGAACGCGCCGGATTGTTTCAGAAGCTCGTCCACCAGCGTGGTCTTGCCGTGGTCGACGTGGGCGATGATCGCGATATTGCGGATATCCATTGGAACGGGCCTTTATCTTCGGGTTGGCGGGGCCATAGCCCGGACCGCCCGCAAAGGCCAGAACAAACGTCGCGTTTCAGACCGGGAGCTGGGTTGTTTCCTTGATCTCTTCCATCACGAAGCTGGCCGAGACATCCGAGAGGGGCAGGCGGGCGATCAGCCGCTGATAGAACCGGTCGTAGTCCTGCACCGATCCGACCCGCGCGCGGATCAAGTAATCAAGATCGCCGGTCATCCGGTAGGCGCCCAGAACCTCGGGGGTGTCGCGCATCGCGCGGGCGAATTTGGCCAGCCAGTCGGGATCGTGGCTGCTGGTGCGCACCTGCACGAAAACGGTCAGGCCAAGGCCCAGTTTGTCCGGGTCCAAGAGCGCAACCCGGTCGCGAATGATGCCTGCCTGCTCCAAAAAACGCACGCGCCGCCAGACCGCGTTGCGAGAAAGGCCGACAAGATCGGCAACCTCGTCCAACGATCTGGTCGTGTCACGCTGCAATTCGCGCAGGATTCTGCGGTCTATTTGGTCAATTTCCACCATGACAGCTAAAATGAGGGAAAATGTCACAATCCGCAAGCGATTTGCGGTTCGATTTGGGCGCAATGCCCATCCGGCCCGTGGCATCCAGACCCAACGACAACCCGCCACCGCAAGACAGACAGCGAAAGGACCAGACATGCTGACCCGCCTCTTCCTTGACCATCCGCGCAGCGTGGATGAAACCTATGTCGAACATGCCCGCTTTGCCTCGGGTTTTGCCCTACGCCTGTTCGCGGCGGCCTTTGCCGCCACGGTCCATGCCGTTTTGCCGTTCATGTTCGAAAAGACGGCCAGCCGGATCGTGGCCGACCTGTATCAGCGGACCCACACCCGCGGGCGCTAGTGCCGGGCGCTGTCGGAAAACAGCTGAATGATCACGATCCCGGCAAGGATCAGACCGATCCCAAGGATCGCGGGCATGTCTAGTGATTGCCGGAATGCGAGCCAGCCGATCAGCGCAATGAACACGATCCCAAGGCCCGACCACATGGCATACATGATCCCCACGGGCATGTATTTCAAAGTCAGGCCGAGCAGATAGAAGGACACCGCATAGGCGACCACAACGATGACGGATGGCCAAAGCCGGGTGAATTGCTGGCTGGCCTGAAGCGCGGACGTGCCGATGGTTTCGGCAGCAATCGCGACGATCAGGTAGATGTAGTGTGTGGGCATGGCGAGACCTCCGATCCGACCCTCCTAGACCGGGAAATTGGAACTGGAAAGCCATGTCATCACGTTGTCACATCATCCCGGGATATTCTGGCCACATGTAGGGCTTGCCAGCATATTGGACCGAGATATAGTGGCGATAAGGCAGGAGCGGGGCGCTCCCGCTCTGGTGCCGAGGCAGGCAGGCAGGGTGAGGGAGATATTGCCCATGGACGGAGACTTCAGGACCGGGTTCGTCAGGGACCCAGCAGCGTTGAAACACCATCCGGCGCTGGTGCTGAATGCGGATTACCGTCCGCTCTCCTACTACCCTTTATCGCTGTGGCCTTGGCAAGAGGCGGTCAAGGCGGCCTGGCTGGACAGGGTGGATATCGTCGCCGAATATGACGAGGTCGTCCGAAGCCCCTCGACCATCATCAGGATCCCCTCGGTCGTCGTCCTGAAAGACTATGTGAAACCTCAAAAGCGCGTGGCCTTCACGCGCTTTAATCTTTTTCTGCGGGATGGGTTTTGCTGCCAATACTGTGGCAGTACCGGCGATCTGACCTTTGACCATGTGATCCCCCGCGCGCGCGGCGGGGTCACAAGCTGGGAAAACGTTGTCGCCGCCTGTTCGCGCTGCAACCTGCGCAAAGGGTCGAAGAGCCTGCGTCAGGCGGGCATGTCCCTGCGCAAACCCCCGCGCCAACCGGGGGCAGAAGAGCTGCGCAACTCGGGCCGAAAGTTCCCGCCGGGCTACCTGCATGAAAGCTGGGTCGATTATCTCTATTGGGATGCCGAACTGGAGGCGTAATCTGCGCCCATGACTCGGGCCAACGCGATTCCCCAACACCTTCTGGACAGCGACGCCGCTGCCGGGTTCGAAATCACCGAGGATTTCGAGCGGTTCGATCAAATGAACGACATGTTCACCCGGGCCTTCTGGGATGACAGTGTGCGCAGCCCGGACACCGACGCCTTCTTCAACTCTTACCGGATGGAGGCCGCGCCCCGGCGGGGTGAGGGGTTCAGTCAGCGCGACTTCGCGCTGCGCAATGCCGCTTGGGCGGTGTCGGACATCATTTCCAACCGGGCCGCGGCAGAGGGGGTGCGCGAAGGGTTTCAGGGGGCCATCCGGAATGACACACCCGCCGCGCCCGAGCGGGTCACGCTTGGCTCCGAGGCGGAGGAAGCGCGGGAAATCAAGCGCTTGGCGGCCTTCTTTGGTGCGGACCTATGTGGGATCACACATCTCGACGAACGCTGGCACTATTCCCGCGTGCCCGACACTCGGGACATGAGCGCACGGCCCAATGAACTGCCTGAAGGGCTGACTCATGTGATCGTGATGGGGCATGAAATGGATGCGGGGCTTGTCGATACTTATCCCAGCGCCTTGGCCGGCGCGGCGACTGGGCGCGAATACAGCCACGAGACGGCGATCGTGATTCAGCTTGCCGCTTACATCCGTAACCTCGGGTTTCAGGCCGTCGCCAGCATGAATGACACGGCCCTGGCGATTCCCTATGCGATCAAGGCAGGTTTGGGGGAATATGGGCGCAACCAGATGGTGCTGACACCTGAATTCGGGCCAAGGGTGCGGTTTTCGAAAATCTTTACGGATATGCCGCTTGCCGTTGATGCACCACGTCAACTTGGGCTGGCAAGTTATTGTACGATATGCACGAAATGTGCGGAGGCCTGCCCTCCTAGGGCCCTACCCAATGGGCCCCCGGCCGTCGGCTCCGACAGCCCGTCGACCATCCGCGGGGTCCGGAAGTGGTCGGCCAATTGCGAAAAATGCTTTGGCTACTGGGCCAAGTTGCGCAGCGATTGCGCAATCTGCATGAGGGTCTGCCCATTCAACCGGGGACAAGGGACATGGGCCGACCGAATCTGGTATTACCTTGCCACGACTTCCCGGTGGCGGGCCTTGGCGCTCTGGGTCGAAAACCGTCGTGGCCTGCGCAAACGCCTGCGTCCGCGGGACTGGTGGGCTGGAAATCAGGGGCGCTGAACCGCTGGACTTTGCAGGTGCAGCACGGTAAGAGGGCGGCGTTAGCGCTAACGGAATGTGGCGCCAAGTCTGAAACGGGGCGATGTCTCGCCCGGCGACGAAAGGGAACACCATGGTCTCGCGCGTCATTCCGGTCGATCCGTTCGACCTGGTCATTTTCGGGGGCACCGGCGACCTGGCCCGGCGCAAGATCCTTCCCGGGTTGTTCCGGCGGTTCCTGTCCGGCCAGATGCCGGCCGAGTCGCGGATCATCGGGGCCGCCCGGTCGCAGATGGACGACGCCGGCTTTCGCGACATGATCGGCGAGGCAATTGCCGAATTCGGCGGCCCGGAAGCCAAGGAAACCGAGCAATTGCAGGCCTTTCTGGGGCGCTTGCACTATGTTGCGATCGACGCCAAGGGCGAAGGCGGCTGGGCGCAGCTGCGCGATCTGATGCGAGCCGACGTCGTGCGGGCCTTTTATTTCTCGGTCGCGCCGTCGCTGTTTGGGGATCTGGCGGAACGCCTGCATCTGCACAAGATTGCCGATGCCAAAAGCCGGATCGTTGTTGAAAAGCCGTTTGGCCGCGATCTGGATAGCGCCCGGGCGCTGAACGCCACGCTGGCGCTGCATTTCAACGAAGACCAAATCTACCGGATCGACCACTACCTTGGCAAAGAGACCGTCCAGAACCTGATGGCGGTCCGGTTTGGCAACGTCTTGTTCGAACCGCTGTGGAACAACCACTACATCGACCACATCCAGATCACCGTGTCGGAAACCGTCGGTGTCGAAGGCCGCGGCGCTTATTACGACAAGTCGGGCGCGATGCGGGACATGGTGCAGAACCACCTGATGCAGCTTCTGTGCCTGATCGCCATGGAACCGCCCAGCATGTTCGAGGCGAATGCGGTACGCGACGAAAAGCTGAAGGTCATCCGCGCCCTGCAACCCGTTGATTATCATCACATCGTGCGCGGGCAATATGATGCGGATGGGGATGAGCCGGGCTATCGGCTGGACGCGGAAAACCCGAAATCCCATACCGAAAGCTTCGTGGCGCTGAAGTGCCATATCAACAACTGGCGGTGGGCCGGGGTGCCGTTCTACCTGCGCACGGGCAAGAAGATGCGCGCCCGGACGTCCGAGATCGCCGTGGTCTACAAGGACCTTGGCCATTCGATTTTCGAAGGCGACGTGGCCCGGCACCGCAACATTCTGGCCATCCGGTTGCAGCCCAACGAAGGGATCGACCTTCAGGTGACGATCAAGGAACCGGGCCCGGGTGGGATGCGCCTGATCGACGTGCCGCTGGACATGTCCTTTGCCGACGCTCTTGGCGATGGGGCCGAGGAGGTGACAGACGCCTACGAACGCCTGATCATGGACGTGATCCGGGGCAACCAGACCCTGTTCATGCGCGGCGACGAGGTCGAGGCGGCCTGGGCCTGGACTGATCCGATCATCGAAGGCTGGAAGGCCCGCAACGACGTGCCGAAGCTGTACGATCAGGGCAGCGCCGGGCCGGATGATGCGCTGATGCTGATGCACCGCGACGGGCGCCGCTGGCGCGACATCAAGGGGTAGGGTGGGTCAAGACCCACCTTACGGGGGCTGGGTGCTTCTGTAGGGTGGCGCCCCAAAGCAAGCGACGAGGACAGCGAGATGAAATTCATCGAATACGCCGATTCCGAAATGATGATGATGGACCTTGCCAATATCATCGCCGGAGAGTTGGAAAATGTGCTGGTCCACGAGGAAACCGCCAGCCTTGCGGTGCCCGGCGGCACAACCCCCGGCCCGATCTTCGACAGCCTCTGCGCCTCTGATCTCGACTGGTCCCGCGTGCGGGTGATGCTGACAGATGAACGCTGGGTGCCTGAATCCTCGGACCGGTCGAACACGCGGCTGTTGCGCGAAAGGCTGCTGACCGACCGCGCGGCCGCGGCGACCCTTGTGCCCCTTTATGCCGAGGGCGGCAGCGCCGAAGAGATGCTGCCGGGCCTTTCCGGTGCAGTGGCCGAGGCGCTGCCCCTGTCGGTCTGCCTTTTGGGCATGGGCGCGGATATGCATACCGCCTCGATCTTTCCCGGCGCGGACCGGCTGGACGACGCGCTGCATGGGCCGGACCTGCTTTACCCGATGCGGGCGCCGGGCGCCCCGGAGCCCCGGATCACCCTGTCGGCCTCGGTGCTGAACGGCGCCATGGCCCGCCATATCGTTATCGTGGGCCCCGAAAAGCGCGCAGCGCTTGACCGTGCCCGCATCCTTTCCCCGAACGAGGCCCCCGTGGCCGCCGTATTGACCGGCGCCACCGTGCATTGGGCCGCCAGCTAAGGACGGAGACGACCCATGTGGGACAAGCTCAAGACCCATCACGCCGCAATTGCCAACCGTCGCATCGACAGCCTGTTCGATGCCACCCGGGCTGACGCGTTTTCCGCCCGCATGGGGGACATGCTTCTCGACTATTCCAAGACCAATATCGATGCAGAGGGCCGCGCCCTGTTGATCGACCTGCTGGAGACCGCGGGGGTTGCGGAAAAGCGGGACGCGATGTTCACAGGCGCGAAGATCAATGAAACCGAAGGCCGCGCAGTGCTGCACACGGCGCTCCGCAATCTTGACGGCGATCCGGTCATGGTCGACGGGCAGGATGTAATGCCCGAGGTTCTGGAAACGCTCGATCGGATGGAGGCCTTTGCCGAAGATGTGCGCGCGGGCCGGTTCACCGGGCAGGGCGGCAAGATCACCGACGTGGTGAATATCGGGATCGGCGGCTCCGACCTTGGGCCCGCGATGGCCACGCTGGCGCTGGCGCCCTATCACGACGGCCCGCGCTGCCATTTCGTATCGAACGTGGACCCGGCCGATGTGGCCGAGGTGCTGCGGCGTTGCGATCCGGCGACCACGCTGGTGATCGTGGCCTCGAAAACCTTCACCACCATCGAAACCATGACCAATGCCCGCACGGCCAAGGCATGGATGAGCCAATCCGTCACCGACCCCGCGGCGCAATTCGCGGCATTGTCGACGGCGGCGGACAAGACGGCAGCCTTTGGCATTTCGCCCGACCGTGTCTTCGGGTTCGAGGATTGGGTCGGCGGGCGCTATTCCATGTGGGGGCCGATCGGCCTGTCGCTGATGATCGCCATCGGCGGGGCAGCCTTCCGCGCCTTCCTGCGGGGTGGGCAGGCGATGGACCGGCATTTCCGCGTGGCCAAGTGGGACGAAAACCTGCCGGCGCTTTTGGCCCTTGTCGGGGTCTGGCACAATCAGGTCTGCGGCCATGCGACCCGCGCGGTGCTGCCCTATGACAACCGGCTGGCCCGGCTGCCCGCCTATCTGCAACAGCTTGAGATGGAGTCGAACGGGAAGGGCGTCAGCATGGATGGCGCCGATCTGCCCGTGCACTCCGGCCCCGTGGTCTGGGGAGAACCTGGGACCAACGGGCAGCATGCCTTCTACCAGCTGATCCATCAGGGGACCCGCGTGATCCCCTGCGAATTCCTTGTCGCCGCCCGTGGGCACGAGGATGACTTGCACCATCAGCACCAGCTTCTGGTGGCCAATTGTCTGGCCCAGTCAGAGGCGCTGATGAAGGGCCGGAGCCTTGATGAGGCCCGTGCCAAGGTGGCGGGCCGCTTCGAGGGGGAGGAACTCGACCGGCAGGCCCGCCACCGGGTTTTCAAGGGCAACCGCCCCTCGGTGACGATCGCCTATCCGCAGCTGACCCCCGAGGTTTTGGGCCAGATCATCGCGCTCTACGAACACCGGGTGTTCGTCGAAGGGGTGATCCTTGGGATCAACTCCTATGACCAATGGGGCGTGGAACTGGGCAAGGAACTGGCCACCGCCCTGCAACCGATCATCGAAGGGACGGAAAGCGCGGCAGGCAAGGACGGGTCCACCGCCGCGCTGGTGGGGTTCTTGCACAGCCACGGCACGTGACAGTGGAGGTGTTGGGCGCCCTGAGACAGCCTGTGAATGGGCGCCTGCACCACCTGAAGATCTGTTAGGGCGCCATAGACGCCACTGAATCGACCCGCAGCGTGACTTTCAGTCCCGTGAGGCGCGCATTTAGTGGGTGCCCTTTGGACACTTTTGTCAGTGATCTGAAGCGGATCTGCTGAGAATCCTAACTATCAAGCCGCAGATCCAGCTTCTTCTCAATCTCGGACAGCCGCTTCAAGACTTCGTCGCGATATGCATCTGTCCGTTCGCCTTCCTCCACGCCATGAGCATCTTGCATCGAGTTCACAATAAGTCCGACCAGCAAGTTCACCACGGCGAAAGTTGTGATCATGATGAAAGGCACAAAGAACGCCCAAGCATAGGGGTAGATCTCCATCACTGGCCGAACAATGCCCATCGACCAACTCTCGAGGGTCATGATCTGGAAAAGCGAGTAGGCCGAATCTCCGAGTGTTCCGAACCACTCCGGGAAGGAACTTGAGAAGAGTTTGGTGGCCATGACCGCGCCAATGTAGAAAATGATAGCCATCAAAACGAAGACGGATCCCATGCCCGGAAGCGCCGTGATCAGGCCCTCGACAACCCGGCGCAGACGTGGTGTGGCCGAGATTACCCGCAAAACCCGAAGGATGCGCAGAGCCCGCAGCACAGTGAATGTCTGCGCGCCGGGCACCAACGCCAGGGCAACAATCGAGATATCGAACAGGTTCCAGCCAGAGCGGAAAAACCGCCTGCCATAGGCGACAAGCTTCAAACCAATTTCGACGACAAAAATCGCAAGACAGGCGCTATCCAGCGCGAGGATCAATGGACCCGCCGCAGCCATCGCTTGGGTTGACGTTTCAAGCCCAAGAATGACCGCATTAAACAGGATGACGCCAATAATTACATTTCGAACAAGTGGCCTTTCGAGCCAATTTGCCAGCGCACTACGTGTCACGTCGCCTCTCCGATATTTCTAACACGCCATATGGTACGCTGACATTTGAGAGCAAGTGCCAAACCGCTGATTTATGTCCGCTTTTTCTGCAAATCTGTCATCCACACATAGCACGTGCATCGCGCGTCAGAGTGGATCGTTCAGCCTTTGGGCAGTCAATTGACTCAGCCTCACAGGCCTAGCCCGACTGCCCCGTCCGCGCCCGCAGGTTCGGCGGGTCATAGTCCGGGTCCTTGTCCCGCCGGGTCAGGAGGCTTGGGTCAAGGCTGTGGTCATCGGGGATCACGCGCGGTTCGAACATCGGCAGGAACCAGATGATCCCCCGGCGCAGGATGAACGGCCCCGGCGACCATGTGCGCCGGGTAATGCATTTCGGCAGAAACTCGAACAGGGCCCAGAACCAGATGCCTTTCGGCTTCCAGTCGGTCCCCCGGATCGAATTGTGGATCGGGGCCATCGGGTCTGGCCCGCAGTAGGGCAGGCCGCCCGGGGTCTTCTTGCCGTTCTCCCCGGTCAGGTAGTTCTTCATCGCGCCGCGCTTCAACTCCAGCCCCGGCGTGAACCGGGCGGCGAGGGGCAGGGCGCGCTTGCCCGCCGACTTGCGGATCGCCGCATCCTCGGCATCGGCAGCCTCTTCCGCGGCCTTTAGCTCGTCCAGCATCCACAAAAGGGTGATCTTGCCGATCCCGCTTTCATCCTCGGGCGGGCTGCCGCCGATGTCGGAATGATAACCTGCGAACCAGCGTTGTTCGACGAACTGGGTCTTTTCGGTGCCGCGCTTGAACCGGTTTCCGTAGTAGGGACCGGGCTGCCAGACCTGCGGCCGGAACATCGACCGGCGTTCATCCACCGCCAGCGCGTGGCGCACGATGCGCACCGAACAATTCTGGTTCACATTGGCATGGGTGCCGTATTCCAGCAGGCTGCCTTCGCGATAGATCGTTCGCAAATCGCCCCGCAAAATCGGCAGGCGTATCATCGACGACACGGTATCGTAGAGCCCCAGAAACCGGATCGGCACGCCCCGGTCCGGGTCCATGACATGTTCGTATTCCCGCAGCGACTGAAACACCTTGTCGGGGTCTTCGCCTTTTTCGGCATTGGTGACGCGGCGATAGGCCCGGAACACCTGCGTGATCATGTGCAGCCGGTCGGGCGGGACAAGGCCGAAGTTGTGGATGAACCCGGCCAAAACGCGGGCGGCATAGGCCCCGCGCGAAAAGCCGAAGATATAGATCCGGTCGTCCTGAAAGCTGTCCCGGGACTTGCTGCCGGCCTCTGCGGCCTGGACTTCGGCGCTTTTGTAGGTCGTGGCAAGAAAGCGGTAGGCGTCCAGAACATCGTCTTCCAGCCCAAGGCCAAAGGCGAGGCCCATCACCGCCTTTACCCGCTGCGTAAGCCTGCCGAACATGCGCTGGTTGTCCATCGTGCCCACGCCGGGGACGTAATGGCAGACCTGGGCATCGTCCTTCTTCAGCGCCTTGTAGAGCTTGAGGACATTGGTTTCCTTGTCCCCGACCTCGTTCCCGGTGCCATCCATGCAAATGATGATCTTGCGCATCGCCGCCCCCGAACTGCCTTAACCAATGCGGAAAGGATGGCGAGGCAAGACATGAAAATCAACTGGTGGTAGTGGGATTTGGGGTCTAGCGTTGAATAGGTTCATCCATATGCGCGTAATGGGGTTTGTCTATTGTTTGATTTTCAGAGGAAGTTGAAAGCAATACTTGTCGCAGCATCAGTGTTGGGTTTCGTTGGCTGCTCGGTCGCGGTACGCAATGCGGAAGACTTGCCAAGGATTGATCGGCCGCCGGTGATCGAGGTGCTTGAAGTTCGACCGGTATCCCGGAACGTGGTCGAAGTGGTCTTTGACGTTGAAAACCATGGCCCCGCCGACCTGTGCATGCCCAAGGATCGTGCTGAAATCTTGACCTTCGATGGATTGATCGAAGTGAATGATGTCAAACTTGGCCTAAATGATGGCAGCGAGACATCACTTCAGGCGTCTGCTTATTACCCGCCGCGGGTGGAGTACGTAGGCAAGGCCGGACGCTCGCGTCTTGACCGTTATGTAGTCCTAGGGAGCCAAGAAAGGATTAACAGCTCCATAATGATACGGCTCAACTATGTCGATGGCGACACCGGTCACGACGTTCAGGAGGTCCGAAGTCTGGCAATCCAGATTGAAGCTGTCGCATGTAGCGACGCAATCTGGCCAGAGCCGCCGAGGTTCTACTACGCGGCAGACGTTGTGGCCGAGCACGCCGCGAGCGATCCATCGCTGCAGCTGTCATGGCGATCCTATTGGTCGGCCCCGTTTGAACTTGATTAATTGCAGTTGTCACCGACAGTTCAGTAGGGGGCCAATTGGAAGTCGGCCCCCAGTTTGAAAATGCCGAACCTAGACCGCCGCCGTCACGATGATCTCCACCCGGTAGTCCGGGGTGGCCAGTTTTGCCTCGCCGGTATAGCGGGCGGGGGCGTGGCCGGGGGCGACCCATGCGTCCCAGACCTCGTTCATCGGGGCGAAATCGGTGCTGATGTCGGCCACCCAGACCTGCGCGGTCAGGATCCTGGTCTTGTCGGTCCCGGCTTCGGCCAGAAGCCGGTCGATGCTGTCCAGAACCGCGCGGGTCTGGTCGGCGACCGACGCGCCGGGCGTGCCGACCTGACCGGCCAGATAGGCGATGCCGTTGTAGACCACGGCCTGGCTCATCCGCTGGCCGCATTCGATACGTTTGATGTCTGACATGGGGTGTCTCCCGTTGGATTTGGTTGAAACGTAACCGGTCGGGAGAGGTTGGAGCGGGTAACGGGAATCGAACCCGTAACTGAAGCTTGGGAAGCTTTCGTGATACCTTTTCACCATACCCGCCGCTTGAAGGGGGATGTATTTTCGGGGCGCGCAAAGGTCAAGCGGAATTCGTGGGGCTTTCCCGTCCTTGCAGCCGCGCCACCAGCGCCGGAAACCACGGCCAGTTGCGGGCAGCGGAATCGTTCACCACAAGGCATTTCTTGCGGCTGAAAAGGGGCGCGCCCGCCACTTCGAAGATCCGGCCCTGCTGGACGAATGTTTCCGCCAGCGCGCGCGGCAGATAGGCCGATCCCCGGTTGTCGAGGATGAATTGCAGCGCCCACCAAGAGCTGTCGAAGTTCAGCCGCGCCAGCCCTGCGTCGTGATAGGCCTCGGCGTGCTGCCGGCGGAAGTCTGCCCCGTGATCGACAAAGATATAGCCCGGATCGCCAATCACCGGGGCGGCATCGCGCCAGGAATAGAGAACCAACTCCTCGGGCGGCAGGTCGTGGATGGTCTGGTTGCCCCGCGCGACCGCCTCATACGTCAGGATCACATCAACGATCCCGGTCGATATCCAATCCTCCAGATCGCGGCTACTGCCCTGCTGGACCGACAGGGCCACCTCGGGCCGGTCGGCGGTGATCCCGTAAAAGAACGCCCGGCCCGGACCATGCCACAGCTCTCTGTCGCAGCCGAACGTGCAGACCGACTCCAACCCCTCGGGCAGGGCGGTTTCGTATTTCGCCTGCCGCCACAGCCCCGTCATGATCCGTGCATGGCGCAGCATCTTGGTCCCGGCGGGCGTCAGGGTGACACCGGATTTCTGCCGGATCAGCAGGGTCTGGCCGATCTCTTCCTCCAGCCCCTTCAGCCGCGCGGTGACAGTCGATTGGGTCACGTTCATCTTGTGCGAGGCGCGCACAAGGCTGCCGGTTTCGACAATCGCAAGAAAGGTTTGGAGCGAGGTGATATTCACGGCGGCCTCAATTCGGAATTTCCGCATTAAACGATCAAAACTATTCGATTTCAAGAATTGGACATATGTGTCAGGGTCCGCCCGTCGACATGCGGGACAGGAGATGCGCCATGGCAACAGATCAGGCAGATCGGGACCGGTTCATCGGGGCCATGCGGCGGGTCGCTGCCTCGGTCACGGTCGTCACCACCGACGGGCAGGCGGGGCGCTACGGCGCAACGGTCAGCGCGTTTTCCTCTGTCTCGGCCGATCCGCCGACGGTGCTGGTCTGCCTACACGGGCAAAGCCGCATCGCGCAGGCGGTTCAGGACAATGGCCGGTTTTGCGTCAACGTCCTGCCCGAGGGCAGCACCGATATCGCAGACCGCTTCGCCGGGCGGCATGACGCCCGTGTGTCGGACCGGTTTTCCGGGGTCGATTGTTATGGCCTGCCCGGCACGCCACCGCAGATCGACGGGGCCATCGTATTTCAGGCCACGGTGCAGCAGACCCTCCTGTCCGGCAGCCACCTGATTGTCATCGGACGGGTTGGCGCGGTTCTGGGCGGTGACAGCCGCCCGCTGACCTACCATGATGGGGCCTATCACCGGGTGGTGCCCGACGCGGCGCACGCCCCGCACTAGGCCGGAGGACAGATGCAAACCTATAAGATGTTGATCGGCGGCGACTGGGTCGCGGCTTCAGACGGGGCTACGTTTCCCAGCATGGAGCCCGCGACGGGCAAGGATTGGGCGCTGATCCCCGAGGCGACGGCGGAGGATGTGGACAGGGCGGTCCGCGCCGCGCATGAGGCCTTCACCACGGGCCCCTGGGCGACCATGACCCCGACCCAGCGCGGCCACTGCCTGCGCCGCCTTGCCGACCTGCTGGCCGACCGGTCCGAACAACTGGGCGCGGTGGAAACCCGCGACACCGGCAAGATGTTCAAGGAAACCCGCTGGCAGGCGAAATACATCAGCGAATTCTATCACTTCTACGCGGGCGCGGCGGATAAGATCCACGGCGAAACCCTGCCCATCGACAAGCCCGACATGTTCGTCTTTACCCAGCGCGAGCCCTTGGGCGTGATCGCGGCTGTGGTGCCGTGGAACAGTCAGCTGTTCCTGTCGGCGGTCAAGATCGGCCCGGCATTGGCGGCGGGCAACACGGTTGTGCTGAAGGCGTCGGAACATGCCTCGGCCCCGATGCTGGAGTTCGGCAGACTGGTGGCCGAGGCAGGCATCCCCGATGGGGTCGTGAATATCGTCACCGGCCACGGTGATCCCTGCGGACGGGTTCTGACCTCGCACCCACTGGTCTCGCGGGTATCCTTTACCGGCGGCCCGGCCTCGGCCCGGCATGTGGTCCAGAATTCGACCCAGAACTTCGCAGAAGTCAGCCTTGAACTGGGCGGCAAATCCCCCTTCATCGTCTTCCCCGATGCCGACATCGACAGCGCGGTCAACGGATCGGTCGGCGGGATTTTCGGGGCATCCGGTCAAAGCTGCGTCGCCGGGTCGCGCCTGATCGTGCACGAGGATGTGGCCGACGAATTCCTGACGAAGATGGCGGCGGTCGCGGGCCGGGTCCGGATCGGTGACCCGATGGCGGAAGACACCGACATGGGGCCGCTCTGCACCATGGGTCAGGTTGAAAACATCGAACGGGAACTGGCCCGCGCAGTGGATGAAGGCGCGCGGATCGTCTGTGGCGGCGCGCGCGCCGACGCGGGGTCTGACCTGTTCTTCCAGCCGACGATCGTCGATTGCCCGCGTCCGGACCTGCATATCGTGGATACGGAATTGTTCGGCCCGGTCCTGTCGGTTCTGCGTTTCCGGACCGAGGAGGAGGCGCTGGCGCTGGCCAATGACACCGTGCACGGGCTGGCCGCCGGGATATTCACCCGCGACAACGCCCGCGCCCTTCGGATGTCCCGCGCGGTCCGCGCCGGGATCGTCTGGGTCAACACCTATCGCGCCGTGTCCCCCATCGCGGAATTCGGTGGGATGAAGAACTCTGGCTATGGCCGCGAAAGCGGGTTCCAGGCCGTCTACGACTACACACGGCCCAAGACGGTCTGGATGAACACATCCGACACGCCCTTGGCCAACCCCTTTGTCATGCGCTGAGCCCAAGCAAGGAAAGACCGATGAAATTTCAGCTCGCCATCAATATGGAACGGATCGACGACAGTATCGACATGGTCTCGGTCCGCGATCACACACTCGACATGGTCAAGATGGCCGATCAGGGCGGGTTCGACATCGTCTGGGCCGCCGAACATCACGCGATGGAAATGACCATCGCGCCGAACCCGTTCCAACTGCTGACATGGTGGGGCGATCACACGACCCGCATCCGGCTGGGCACCGCCGTAGCCGTCGCCCCCTATTGGACGCCGATCCGACTGGCGGGCGAGGCGGCGATGACCGACCTTCTGACCGGCGGGCGGCTGGAATTCGGGATCGGATCGGGGGCCTATCAGCGCGAATTCGACCGGATGCATCCGGGGCTGAAACAGTCCGACGCCTGGCGCTACATGCACGAGATGATCCCGGCGGTGAAGGCGCTTTGGGCCGGGGATTATGAGCACGACGGGGAGTTCTGGAAATTCCCGAAATCCACCTCGGTTCCCAAGCCCGCGCAGAAAGAGGTGCCGATCTGGGTCGCCGCCCGCGCGCCGATCACCTTCGACTACGCGGTCGAACATGGCTACAACATCATGTCATGGCCCCTGACGCGCCCCATGTCCGAGGTGGACCAGTATATGGAGCGTTTCGCCGAGGCGCAGGCGAAGTTTCCCGGTCGCAAACGGCCCGAGATCGCCATGATGCGCCATACAGCCCTTGTGGACCGGGCCGAGGATGTCGCGATCCCGGTGGCCGCCGCCCGCCGCCAGTTGTCGCAGTTCGAAAACCTGTTCAAGAACCTTGGGGACGTGAAGAACGGGTTCGCCAAGCAGATTCCGCTGGAAGACCTTGAAAACCGGGCCGAATACGATCCACAGATGTTGGCCGAGAACCTGATGTTCGGCACCCCGGACCAGATCATCGAGCGGCTGAAGGGATACGAGGCGCGCGGCGTCGACAGCTTTATCTACTACGCCAGCCTTGGCCTTGGTCAGGCAGAGCAGAAACGGTCGATGGAACTGTTCTGCGAACACGTCATTCCGGCCTTTTCCTGAGGGGACATCTGATGGCTATTGAAATTCGCCGCACGCTTTTGTGGCAGCAGACCACCTATCTTGAAGGCTGGAAGAAGGTCGATGAACCGACCCATCTTTTTGCCGCGATGGCGATCATCCGGAACCCGTGGTTCGGGCGTGGCCATGTGGAAGACCTGCGCCCCGAGATCCGGGAACACGGTCCCGTTCTGGGCAAGCTGTTGACCGACATGCTGATCGGCGCGGCGGGTGACCGGATCGAAGGCTACGGCAAGGCGTCCGTGACCGGGGCAGGGGGCGAGAATGAACACGGGCAGGGGCTGACCCATTCACTGTGGTTCGGCAACCAATACCGCGAGGCGGTCAAGGCCAAGTCCTATCTTGCCTTCTCGAACACCCGCGGCGGGCCGGGCACGGCGTTGATCATTCCGCTGATGGACAAGGACGATGGCGGCCGCCGGTCGCATTACCAGACCATCCACACCATGGTTCCCGACGCCCCGGCAGAGGATGAGATCATCCTTGCCCTCGGCGCCTCGGTCGGCGGCCATCCGAACCACCGGATCGGCAACCGTTATGAAGACCTGAAGGAAATGGGTCATGACGTCGACAACCCGGCGGGCGTGTGATGCCCGCCGCGCCGGATGGGACCGCCTATGACCTGACCGGGCCTGAGGGCGCGCCGGTTGTGGTTCTGATCCACGGGTTGGGGCTGAACCGGGCAGTGACATGGGCGCAGATCGGTCCGGCGCTGGCCGCGCGGTTCCGGGTTCTGGCCTATGACCTGCCCGGTCACGGCGAAAGTGCCGCGCCATCTGGGCCAGTCTCGCTGCGGATGTTGGGCGATCAGGTGGTTGCCTTGCTGGATCATTTGGGGATCGACCGGGCGGCGCTGGTGGGGTTTTCGCTGGGCGGCATGATCAACCGGCGCGTGGCGATCGACCATCCCGCCCGTGTGTCGGCGCTGGCGATCCTGAATTCCCCGCACGACCGGGGCGCGGAACAGCAGCGTCTGGCCGAGGAACGGGCGCGCAACAACGCGGCAGGGGGTCCGTCAGCCGGGATCGACCAGACCATGGAACGCTGGTTCACCGAGGCGTTCCGCGCGGGCAGCCCCGAGGTAGTGGCGCAGGTCCGCGCGGCTGTCCTGTCCAACGATGCTGAAACCTATAACGCCCACCGCCGGGTTCTGGTCGAAGGGGTGGTCGAATTGATCCGGCCCGACCCGCCGCTGACCCTGCCCACGCTGGTGATGACCTGCGAAAACGATGTCGGGTCCACACCGGCCATGAGCGCGGAGATGGGCCGGGAAATCTCCGGTGCCACCGTCACGATTGTTCTGGGTCTGAAGCACCTCGGGCTGATCGAACAGCCCAAGGTCTTTTCCGACGCGGTCGGGGCGTTTCTGGCGGGGGTCTAGCCTCGCCCGCGCCGCCGCCGCCGTCCGCCATCGGCCCCATCACCGCCGCCGGTGTTAAAGCTGACATCGGGCAGGCTGACGACGGAGTTCAGGATCGGGAAGGGCTCGACCGAGTTCGGAAGGGCCGAGGCGTTCACGAAATGCTCCTGAAAGCGCGGCTCGATCGCGGTTTCGATCTTGTGGATCTGGTGCACGGTCGCCTCGATCTCGCCCCGCGCCGCACGGTTCAGAAGGGCGATCCTCGCACCGGTTCCGGCGGCATTCCCGGCGCTGGTGACCTTGTCCAGCGGCGCGTCGGGGATCATCCCCAGAACCATCGCGTGTTTCGGGCTGATATGGGCGCCAAAGGCCCCGGCCAGCACCACGCGGTCCACCGCATCCACGCCGAATTTGTCCATCAGCAACCGGGCCCCGGAATAAAGCGCGGCCTTGGCCATCTGGATCGCGCGCACGTCGGGGTTGGTCACCGTGATGACTGGCCCGCCCTCGGCGCTGCCATCATGCAGCAGATAGGAATTCGTCCGCCCCTCGGCGATGCATCGGGGGCTGCCAACCTGTTCCGCCGACCCGATCAGGCCAGAGGCATCCAGAATGCCGGCCATCCGCATCTCGGCCAGCGCCTCGATAATGCCCGACCCGCAGATGCCGGTGATCCCGGTCGTCGCGGTGGCCTCGGCAAAGCCCTCTTCTGTCGACCACAGGTCGCAGCCGATGACTTTGAACCGGGGTTCCTTGGTGACCGGATCAATCTCGACCCGTTCGATGGCCCCCGGCGCGGCCCGCTGACCGGCGCTGATCTGGGCACCTTCGAAGGCCGGGCCGGTGGGGGACGAACAGGCCAACACCTTTTCCGTGTTGCCCAGCAGAATCTCGGCATTGGTGCCGACGTCCACGACCAGCACGAGGTCCTTCGACTTGTTGGGTTCTTCCGACAGGGCCACGGCGGCGGCATCCGCCCCCACATGCCCCGCGATGCAGGGCAGGATATAGGCGCGGGCGGCGGGGTTCAGGTGCAAGTCCAGATCGCGTGCCATCAGCCGGATCGAATCCGAAGTGGCCAGCGCGAAGGGCGCCTGTCCCAGTTCGAACGGATCGATCCCGAGGAACAGGTGGTGCATCACCGGATTGCAGACAAAGACCGCGTCAAGGATCAGCGCCTTGTCGATCCCCGCCTCTTTGGAGATGTCGTCGAACAACTGGTTCATGCCGTCGCGCACGGCCTTGGTCATCTCTGCCGCCCCGGTCGCGTTCATCATCGAATAGCTGACCCGGCTCATCAGGTCTTCGCCAAAGCGGATCTGCGGGTTCATCAGGCCCGATGATGCAACAACCTCGCCCGATTGCAGGTCGCACAGGTGGGCGGCGATGGTGGTCGATCCCAGATCGACGGCAAGGCCAAAGATGCCGCCTTCGTGCAGCCCGGGCCAAAGGGTCATGATCCGGGGGGTGTCGCCGTCTTCGTCCTGATGGATCGCGACGGTGACCTTCCAGTCGCCCTTGCGCAGGGCGGGTTGCAGCATTCCCAGAACCGACAGGTCACAGTCCACGCGGGGCAGGCCCCATTGGTCGGTCAGCGCGGCGCGCAGCCGCTCCAGATCGCCGGTGGGGTCGTGCATGTCGGGTTCGCGCACCTCGACATAGTAAAGTTTCACCGTCGCGTTCAGCGTGATCGCCCGCACCTCGGCCCGCTTGCGGACGACCTGACGGTGCACCTGGCTTTCGGGCGGCACATCGACAACCACATCGCCCTGAACGGTTGCCTGACAGCCAAGGCGGCGGCCCTTGGGCAGGCCCCGGATCCGGTCATAGCGGTCTTCGACGCTGTTCCAGTCGGACAGGGCCCCTTCGCGCACGGTCACCCCGTGCTTCGGAAACTCGCCATAAGACGGGGTGATCTGGCATTTGGAACAGATCCCGCGCCCACCGCAGACACTGTCAAGGTCCACGCCCAACTGCCGCGCGGCGGTCAGAATCGGGGTGCCCACGGGAAACCGGCCACGTTTGCCGGAGGGAGTGAAGATCACGAGAGGGTCTTGGGACATTGCAGTGCTCGGGCCTTGGATGTTCGCGATTGTCGGCAAGATAGTGGAATGTCTGCCAAGGGAAAGGCCGATCCCGTCATGTTTCAGACCGCCAGCGGCATCAGCCCCGGTTGGCCAGCCAATCGGCCACCTGAGGGCCCCAGATCATCACCGCAATCGGGACCGGAGAGGTGGCGATCACGAAGGTCAGAACCACAAGACCGGGCCGGAACAGGCGGCTGAGCCCGGCAGTCAGCGCAATGCCGCCGCCGCCCCCGATCAGCGCGCTGCCCGGCAGGTTGACCACAAGGCCAAGGATCACATAGCGCCCGGTGCCCAGCCGGGCCGCGATCCAGCCCGGCAGCCGCGCCCGCAACCACGACAGCCTGTCTTCAGGGGGCAGCCGGTCCAGCCGATCCACCAGCTGACAGGCCTGCACCATCCTAAGATCCGCGAAGAACGTATGCAGCATCCGCCCCGGAAGAAAATGCCCGACGCAATAGGCTAGCGACAGGCCCACGACCGTCCCGGCCCAGACCAGCGGCGCGACGTCCGGCCCCTCCATCAGAAGAAGGCCCAACCCCACCTCGATCCCGGGCAGGAACGGGATGCTGATCAGGAACCCGTAGATCAGGATCAGTCCGAGGATCACCGGCCATGTCTCTGCCGCCTCGTTCCGCATCACCCAGTCCATGGCCCAATAGCCGGCAAGAACCAGAACCCCGATCAGCGCGAGGCGCAGCACCATCCGGCCCACGGATACCCAGAAGGGCGGGGCGGGCGGCAGGCCGGCGCGTAGAAACGGGTCATCATGGTCCATCCTGATCCGCATCATGGCCCCGGTCCTGCGCATTTGACAGGGGATTCAGCGGGCGCGACCCGTGGCCGCTCCGGGAAAACCCGCAACAGGCCGGATTTCGGCCTTTCCCTCTTCCGGCAATCGTGAAATAGGGAAGCGCCAAACGAAGCCACCCCATGGAGACCCACATGGAGATTCGCGAGGCCCTCACCTTCGACGATGTTCTGCTGGTTCCGGCCGCATCTTCGGTGCTGCCGTCAACCGCCGATACCCGCACCAATGTCACCCGGTCGATCCGAATGAACATCCCGCTTTTGTCCAGTGCGATGGACACCGTGACCGAGGCGCGGATGGCCATTGCAATGGCGCAGGCCGGCGGGATCGGCGTGGTTCACAAGAACCTGAATGTCGAAGAACAGGCCCGCGAAGTGCGCCGGGTCAAACGGTTCGAATCCGGGATCGTCTATAACCCTGTCACCCTGACCGCGAACCAGACCATCGCCGACGCGCGCGCGCTGGTCGAGCGGTACAATTTCACCGGGTTTCCGGTGGTTGACGAACAGGGCCGGGTCGTCGGGATTGTGACCAATCGCGATATGCGGTTTGCGACCTCGGACGATACACCGGTTCATGCGGTGATGACCGCCGACAACCTTGCCATGCTTGCCGAACCTGCCGATCTGGAAGAGGCGAAATCGCTGATGCGGTCCCGCCGGATCGAAAAACTGCTTGTGCATGATGGCACCGGCAAGCTGACCGGCCTGCTGACCTTGAAGGACACCGAACAGGCAGTCCTGAACCCCACCGCCTGCAAGGATGAACTGGGCCGCTTGCGGGTTGCCGCGGCCACGGGCGTTGGCGACGCGGGCTTTGAAAGGACCGAGGCGCTGATCGACGCGGGCGTCGATATCGTGGTGATCGATACGGCGCACGGCCACAGCGAAGGCGTGTTGCAGGCCGTCGACCGGGTCAAGCGGTTGTCGAACACCGTGCAGGTCATCGCGGGCAACGTGGCGACGGGTGAGGCCACCAAGGCGTTGATCGATGCGGGCGCGGATGCGGTCAAGGTCGGGATCGGGCCGGGGTCGATCTGCACAACACGTATGGTTGCAGGCGTTGGTGTGCCGCAGTTGACCGCGATCATGGATTGCGCCCGCGCCGCAGGCGACACCCCGGTGATCGCCGATGGCGGGATCAAGTTTTCGGGCGATTTTGCCAAGGCGATAGCGGCCGGGGCCTCCTGCGCGATGGTCGGCAGCATGATCGCGGGCACCGACGAAAGCCCGGGCGAGGTGATCTTGTATCAGGGCCGGTCGTTCAAGGCCTATCGCGGCATGGGCAGCCTTGGGGCGATGGCCCGCGGCTCGGCCGACCGGTATTTCCAGAAGGATGCCGCCAGCGACAAACTGGTGCCCGAAGGGATCGAAGGTCAGGTGCCTTACAAGGGGTCGGCCAGCGCGGTTGTACACCAGCTTGTCGGCGGCCTACGCGCTGCTATGGGCTATACCGGCAATGCGACCGTGGCCGAGATGCGCAAGAACGCGTCCTTCGTGCGGATCACCGGCGCCGGTCTGAAGGAAAGCCACGTGCATGACGTGCAGATCACGCGTGAAAGCCCGAACTATCGGATTGGCTAGGGAATTCAACGTGGTGGCGTGTCAACTTAATGCGGGGCAGGGGCGGTGACCCCGGCCGCGCGGGTCAGCGCCGCCATCGAGATTCTGGACGAATGGCTGGCCGGCACCCCGGCCGAAAAGGCGTTGACCAACTGGGCGCGCCGGTCGCGCTTTGCCGGGTCCAAGGATCGCGCGGCAATCCGCGACCATGTGTTTGACGCCATCCGCTGCCGTCGGTCCTTCGCCGCCCTTGGCGGAGGGCTGACAGGGCGCGGCCTGATGATTGGCAGGTTTCGGTCAGAAGGCATTGATTTAGAAAGTGCTTTTAATGGTGTTGGCCATGCACCGACACCCCTGTCCGCAGAAGAACTGGCAACTCCACCTGCAAGTGCGACCCGGACCGAAACGCTCGATTGTCCGGACTGGCTCTGGCCCCTGTTTGTCGCGGCTCTGGGCGAAGACGGCGCGGCGGATGCGCTAGCCGTTTTGCAGGCACGTGCGCCGGTGACGTTGCGGGTCAACAGGGCGCGTGGAACGGTGAGTGAGGCGATCGAACGGCTCGCATCGGAAGGGATCGCTGCCACCCCAGTGGAAGACGTAAAGACCGCCCTTCATGTAACGGAAAATGCTCGTAAAATATCCGGTTCCGCCGCGTTTCTATCAGGGCTTGTGGAACCTCAGGATGCCGCATCGCAGTTGGCAATCCTGCGGCTGGGGGATCTGTCAGGACAGACTGTTCTGGATTATTGCGCGGGCGGCGGTGGCAAGTCGCTTGCCCTGGCCGCGCAGGGGGCCAGGGTCACTGCCCATGATATCGATGCGCGGCGGATGGCAGATATCCCCGTCCGCGCCAAGCGCGCCGGCGTCAACATTCACATCGCCCCACAACCCATTCAATCCAAAGACTTTGATGTCGTCTTCTGCGACGCGCCCTGTTCCGGGTCGGGAACGTGGCGGCGCACCCCAGAGGCGAAATGGAACCTGACTTCTGACCGGCTCGCGGCCCTCTGCCAAATGCAGGACAATGTCTTGGACGAAGCAGTGGGCCACGTCAGACCCGGTGGACAGCTGGCATATGCCACCTGTTCTGTCTTTCGGGAAGAAAACGAGGATCGGATCAAGGATTTCCTGTCGCGGCATCCCGACTGGACCCTGCACGACGAAATGCGGCTTGCGCCAACGAAGGCTTGGGATGGCTTCTATCTGGCGCTGTTGGTTAGGCCGCAGTAGCAACCAAAGGTTGCAAATGACGCTTTAGCCCGTAATCTCTCTTGCAACGTTAAGAGGCGATTAACCCCTTTGCGGTTTTGTGCATTCGGGTGATTTGAAAGGGCAGCCGTGAGCCAATCTGATCTAAGCAGTGCATTTCGGCAGACCAAGGGCCGCAGGTTGCCTACCACATCCCTGCGGGTCGGAGCGGCGCCTGTGCTCGGCCTCGGCGTTCTGTCGGTGATCGCATCGTTTTTCATGTCTCAATGGTATGCCGTGCTCGGACTGCAGATCCTCGGCGGTACCCTTGCGGTATTTGCACTTGGACAAATGGCGCAGGCGTGGGTTGTCGGCGGGCGACGCAAGATGGTGTCTGGCGCGTTGATGGACCTGATCCAGAACGACGCGGTGCCATCCTACCTGTGCGATCCGACCGGTCTGGTGATCGGCCACAACGCCGCCAGCGGGCCGGGGCCGGAGGGGGAAGATACGCTGACTGCACGGTTTGCAGACGTCTTTGCCAATCCTACTGCCGTGCTGTTCCGCATCCAGTCCCGCGCGGATGCAGAGGGCGCCGTGCAAGAAGTGATCTCGACCCGGCGGGGGCGCGTTCGGCTGAGCGTGACAAGTGTGACCGACGGGAATTTCATCTGGCGCGTCGAACATCTGGACGAGGCGAAAGCCGGGCAGGACAAGGGGCAGGAGGGGCAGGCGCTCCCGATGCTTACCGCTGGTCCGTCGGGCACGATCCTCTATATGAACGACAGTTTCCGAAGGCTTGTGGGCAAACGGCCCCGTGCCCTGTCTCAGGTGTTTTCAGATCTTCCGCTGGTGTCGGGCCGAATGCACCGGATTCAAGGCGCGGCGGGTGAAGTCTCCGCGACTGTGGCCATCGTCTCGGGCAGCGGCGGGCGCCAAGAGGTGTTCCTGATCCCCGGAAACGACAACACGACAGGCGATGCGCCCTCTGGCCTGGCCACCTGGGACGCCATCGAAGACCTGCCGGTCCCCCTGTTGAAGGTTGCGCGCACGGGCGAGGTTCTGGCCTCCAATCGCGAGGCCCGGTCGCTGGTTGGCCAGTTGGGCGAAGGAACCCGCCTTTCCGACCTGTTGGAAGGCTTGGGCCGCCCGATCATCGACTGGCTGCAAGAGGTCGCAAACGGCCAGCGCGACGGCGACAGCCAGTTCCTGCGCGGACGCGGAGAGAAGCAGGATTTCTTTGTCCAGGTTTCCCTGAATGCGGCCGGTGAAGGCGACGATCGGCACCTTGTCGCCGTTCTGAACGACATGACCGAATTCAAATCGCTCGAGGCGCAATTCGTTCAAAGCCAGAAGATGCAGGCGATCGGCCAGCTCGCCGGTGGCGTCGCCCATGACTTCAATAATCTTTTGACCGCGATTTCAGGGCATTGCGACCTGTTGTTGCTGCGTCACGATCAGGGAGATCAGGATTATTCCGACCTGATCCAGATCCACCAGAACGCCAATCGGGCGGCCTCACTTGTGGGGCAGCTGCTGGCATTTTCGCGCAAACAGAACCTGCGGCCCGAGGTGATCGACCTGCGCGACACCCTGGCGGACTTGACCCATCTTTTGAACCGGCTGGTCGGCGAGAAGGTCAAACTTCTGTTGAACCACGACCCGGACCTGATGCCGATCCGTGCGGACAAGCGGCAGCTGGAACAGGTGATCATGAACCTTGTGGTTAACGCCCGCGACGCAATGCCGTCGGGGGGCGAGATTCGCGTGGAAACCGAGAATCTGACGCTGACCGAACCGCTGAACCGTGATCGGGCGAAGGTGCCGGCCGGGGAGTACGTCATGGTGCGCGTCATCGACGAAGGGATGGGAATTCGCCCCGAAAAGATCACCAAGATATTCGAGCCGTTCTACACCACCAAGCGAACGGGTGAGGGGACCGGTCTGGGGCTTTCGACCGCCTATGGGATCGTCAAGCAGACCGGCGGTTTCATCTTTGCCGACAGCGAGGTTGGGACCGGGTCGGTCTTCACGCTTTATTTCCCGGTACATGACCAAACCATCGCCGATCCCGCCCCGGAGACGCCGGTCTTTGCACACCGGACTGTGGCGGCGACGCCCGACCATAGCTTGCCGGACACGATGGGCGGCGGCGTCGTCCTTCTGGTCGAAGACGAAGCGCCGGTGCGGGCCTTCGCCTCTCGGGCGCTGCGGCTTCGGGGCTACACGGTGCTGGAAGCAGACAGCGCCGAAACCGCATTGGAAATGCTCGAAGACGAGGGGCTGCACGTGGATATTTTCGTCACCGATGTGATCATGCCGGGCAAAGACGGACCGACCTGGGTTCGGGAAGCGCTTCAAAGCCGCCCGGATACGCGGGTGGTCTTTGTCTCGGGCTATGCCGAGGACGCCTTTGGCGAGAATGAGGAAGCGATCCCGAATTCCGTCTTCCTGCCTAAGCCATTCTCGCTCAATGAATTGACGTCAACGGTGCGCGGGCAACTGCATTAGCTCTGTTCGATTTTGCGTTGAGGACGCCATATTTTTGCTCATGTTTGAGCCGGTCGGGCGAAAGGCGGCTAACGTCCGTTTCAGGGGGATGTCGAATCGGGGCTGGGCGGCTAGCCGCGCCGGCTTTCAAGGTCGACAAGATGCGCAGCACAGCCCGTCAGCGCGGCGAAATCATCTTCGATCACCGAAACGGCAAAGTTGCCCATGAACCCGGCAAAGCGCCCCTTGTCGCGGAAGGCCTCGCCGAATCCGTATTCGTGCAGGTAGGGCGCCATGGCCCTGGCCACGCCACCAACAAGGAAGACGCCACCAAAGGGCAGTTGGATCAGGGCTAGGTTCCCGGCAACAGTGCCAAGAATACGGACGAATGTCTTGACCGCTTCGGTTGCGCGCGGGTCGGTGCCTGCTGACTGTGCGGCCATGATATCGGCGGCTTTGAGCGGTCGCGGATCGCCTGCCTCTTCCCCCAGCCAGGCATAGACACGTTCCAACCCCCGCCCGGACAGAACATCTTCGATCGCCGGAAACCCATGTGCAGTCTCGACATAGCGGCACAGGCGCATTTCGGCCTCTGTCCGGATCGGCAGGTTGGCATGGCCCGCCTCGGACGGTGGGACAAGCCGGGCGGTTTCGCCATCAAAGACCGGCGCCGCGTTGAACCCAGTCCCAACCCCGATGACCAGTTTGGCCGCCCGTTCGTTGCCCGCCGGGCCGTCCAGCACAGACCGCAGGTTCGCGGCGTCGATGTGCCCCAGCGCGTGCCCCTGCGCCTGCAGGTCGTTCAGGATCGCCGTTGTCTCGGCCTTTGCCGCGCGGGCAAGGGTCGGTTTATCGATGGTCCAGTCAAGGTTCGTCATCGCAGCGCGGCCATCCCGGACCGGGCCCGCGACCGCGACGCAGATCGCCTTGGTGTCGACCCCGCCCTCGTCAGCGATATATTGCGACAGAACGGCCTCCAGCCCCGGGAATTTCGCGTTGGAGTACCGTCGGATCGTCCCGCCCAGAACCCGACGCCCTTCGCACAGCGCGACCCGCGTGTTTGTCCCGCCGATATCGGCCACAAGGGAATAGGTGTTCGCGGGGTGTGCCATGGCTGTTGTCCGTTGCTGTGTCGTTGGCGCGATGTTAGCGCTAAACTATCGTCTTTGCCCTCATAGGGAACAATCTCTCAAGGCTCAAGCCATGGGTCCCAAAACATCAGGGGGCGGGCCGGAAGACCTCCCCTGTACCAGGTCGACTGGCAAAAGCAGATGTTGTGGCGGCAAGCTTGGGTTCCTGATCCGGCGGATCAGCATCTCTGCCACATCACGTCCGGCATCGCGAACAGATGACCGGGTCGCGGTGAAAATGGGCCGGTCCGACGTCCCGTTCTTGAGATAGGACAGCATATCGTCATGGATGACGACGGAAACGTCCCGCCCCATGACCAATCCCAATGTTTCGATCGCGCGGCGCACGCCATAGGCCGAAATGATAGACGACACGACAAATGCAGTGGGGGCCTTCGCCATAGCGAGCATATCATGCGCGGCGTGGTAGCCCTGATCCTCGGTCATTTCGCCGCTGACCATGATCGCCGGGTCCGCCGCCACTCCGACCGCGCGCAGGCTGTCTTCGTATCCCGCGCGGCGCAGATGCGCGAATGTCATCGATTCGAACCCGTTAATCAGCCCGATCCGGCGATGCCCAAGATCTGTCAGATGCCGGGTTGCGGTTTTGAAAGCTGCATAGTTGTCGATGTCGACCCAATCGTAGTCGGGAACCGGGCCCAGCGTCTGGCCATGCACGACAAAGGGCAGGCCGATGTCCTGCAACAGGGGAAAGCGCGGGTCCGATACCAGCGGCGAATTCACGACGACACCATCGACCGCGCCACGGGTCTTTAGACCGCGATACGCAGCCGCCTCGTTTCCATCGGAAATCACCGACAGGATCAGTTCGAAGCCAGCCTTGCTATAGACCGCGCCAGCGCCGGCGATGAAATCCCCGAAGATCGGGTTGACCATCTCTGTTGGTCCATCCGACCTGATTACCTGTCCGATGGCAAAGGCACGGCCAACCGCCAGCCCCTTGGCCCGCGGGTTGGGACGATACCCGTAACGATCGGCCGCCTGCGCGACCCGTTCGCGGGTAGTTTTTGACACCTCCGGATACCCGTTGAGCGCCCGGCTCACCGTGGTCTGGCTCAGCCCAAGTCTAGCAGAGAGTTCCTTGAGGTTGATTGTCATCGATTCAAAGCGGTTGCAAAAGGGTCTAGGCCACTTAACGCGCGCGGTGCCGGGGGGTCAAAATGTTTCCTGCGGATTGCCCGAAAATCCGGTCCGGCCCCTGTCGACATGGGAGGGGATAGGGGATAAGCGCTGCTCAAAGCGCCTTGGATGTGGTGTTGACGTTATGTTTGCGTTAACAGGTGGCGCAACTCCGGCCAGGTGGTGGCCGATTTCCCAAGGATCGAACCCATGACGATTGAAATGAACCGGGATTGGTGGCGCGGCGCGGTGATCTATCAGATTTATCCGCGCAGCTATCAGGACAGCAATGGCGACGGGATCGGCGACCTTGCCGGAATCGTCGAACGGCTGCCCTATATCGCCTCGCTTGGGGTCGATGCGATCTGGATTTCGCCCTTCTTCACCTCGCCGATGAAGGATTTCGGCTATGACGTCAGCGACTATTGCGACGTTGATCCGATGTTCGGCACGCTGGCCGATTTCGATGCGGTGATCGAAACCGCGCACCGGCTTGGCGTCCGGGTGATGATCGACCTTGTCCTGAGTCACACCAGCGACCAGCATCCGTGGTTCGTGGAAAGCCGGGCCAGCCGCGACAATGACCGCGCCGATTGGTACGTCTGGGCCGACCCGAAGCCGGACGGGACCCCGCCCACGAACTGGCTGTCGATTTTCGGTGGATCGGCGTGGCAGTGGGATGCCCGTCGGGAACAGTATTATCTGCACAATTTCCTTGTGTCGCAGCCCGATCTGAACTTCCACAACCCCGATGTGCAGAACGCGCTTCTGGACGTTGGCCGGTTTTGGCTGAACCGGGGTGTCGATGGCTTCCGGCTCGATACCATCAACTTCTACGTCCACGACAAGGAGTTGCGGGACAACCCGCCGCTGGCCCCGGAACTGCGCAACGCAACTATCGCGCCCAGCGTGAACCCCTATAACCACCAGGAACATCTTTATGACAAGAACCGCCCGGAAAACTTTGATTTCCTGCGGAAATTGCGCGCGGTGATGGAGCCCTTCGGCGCCGCCGCCGTGGGCGAGGTGGGCGATGCCCAGCGGGGCCTTGAGATCATGGGCCAGTACACCGCAGGGGATGACCTGATGCAGATGTGCTATGCCTTCGAATTCCTCGCCGCTGACACGCCGACCGCCACCCGGATCATCGAAGTCCTGAACAAGGTGGACGAGGTCGCGGCTGATGGCTGGGCCTGCTGGGCGTTTTCCAACCATGACGTGATGCGTCACGCCAGCCGCTGGAACCTGCCGCCCGCGGCACAGCGGATGTTTGCCAGCCTGATCATCGCACTGCGTGGGTCGGTCTGTTTCTATCAGGGTGAAGAATTGGGGCTGCCCGAGGCCGATGTCGCCTTTGAGGACCTGCAGGACCCCTATGGCATTGAATTCTGGCCGGAATTCAAAGGCCGCGATGGGTGCCGCACGCCGATGGTCTGGGAGCCGTCAAACCAGAACGGCGGATTTACCGAAGGACGTCCGTGGCTACCGGTTGCCCGGGAACACCTTGGCCTGTCGGTCAACGCACAGGAACAGGACCCAACCGCGCTGCTGCATCACTACCGCCGCGCGATTGCCTTCCGTCATGCCCATCCGGCGCTGATGTCGGGAGATCACGGCGGTCTGACCGCCAGCGGCGAGGTGATCAGCTTTACCCGCAGCGCCGGGGACGAGACGATTTTCTGCGCTTTCAACATCAGCGACACGCCTTCGGACGTTGCCATGCCCGCGGGCAGTTGGGAACCGATCGGCGAAGAACTGGGCGGCGCGCATCCCAGTGCCGATGGCAAGCTGCATCTGGGGCCCTGGCAGGTGTGTTTCCTGCGACAGACAGCCTGATATGGAAACGGCCCGTGCGGCGACGCGCGGGCCATTTTCACCGTGACGCGGTCGGCGGATCGGATAGGGTGGCGGCATGAATATCCTGTTCGCCTCTATCGAGGATCTTAACGATTGGATCGAGCCGCTGGGCGGCCACCCACAGGTGCGGACCCCGAACCTGTCGCGGTTGGCCAAAATGGGGATGCTGTTTCACAACGCCTATGCCCCGGTTCCGGCCTGTTCCCCGTCCCGCACCGCCGCGTTGTTTGGTCAGAACCCTTGGGAAACCGGTGTCTATTCCAACACTGAGAAATGGCACTATCACTACCCCTCGGGGCAGCGGCTGTCGCTGGTCGGGGCGATGAAGAACGCGGGCTATACTACTGTCGGTGCAGGAAAAATATTTCATCTGGATGTGAAAGGATACGACCCCGCCGATTGGGATGACTACAAATCCGACATCCGCCACCGCAAGTATCCCATCGTCAGCAAGGTCGTCGCGGCGGGCAAGCTTGGCCGCCTGACGGATTTCGGCCCCGACCCCGAGGATCGCGCCGATTTCGACGCGGTGAACACCGACTGGATCTGCGACCGGATTCAACCGGGGTTGGACCACCAGTTCTGGGGGTTTGGGCTTTATCGGCCACATCTGCCTTTTATCGTGCCGAAGGAATATTTCGACATGTACCCGGGCGAGATTGCGCCACCGCCCGGACTTGGCCAGCCGACATTCCGGCCGGGCAACAGCAAGCTGATCGACGATCTGCCGGAAGAGGCACAGAAATTCATCGGTCGCTGGACCGGCTGGGCGCTGCACAAGTTCGGGGAATACAATGATTTCCTGCGGGCCTATCTGGCCTCGATCACCTATGCCGACACCTTGTTGGGCAAGGTTCTGGACCGGTTGGAAGAGACCGGCCAGATGGACAACACATTGATTGTCCTTTGGTCCGATCACGGCTGGCAGTTGGGTGAAAAACTGACCTTCCGGAAGTTCTCCCTTTGGGAACGCGCGTTGCGGGTGCCCTTGATGGTCGCCGGGCCGGGGGTCGTGCGGGGCGATTGCCACGAACCCGTGTCCCTGCTGGACATCTATCCTACCCTTATGTCCCTTACTGGCGCGCGCGCCGCGCACCGTCTGGATGGCGAGGATTTCAGCCCGGTCTTGCGCGGTGAACATTGGGAACGGAAGAAACCCGTCGTCTCGGTCTGGGGCACATGGGGCAGCCCCGAGGACGGGCGGATCGCCTTTTCCCTGCGCAGCAAGACCCACCGTTACACCCTGTATTGGAACGGCGGGGAAGAGATGTACGACAGCGAGGCGGACCCGTTTGAACACGTCAACCTGCTGGCCAATGGGGCAGGGGATAACCTGCGCGGGCTGGCGAACCATTATCAATCGATCATGAACGCCGCCATCGGGGATATCGTCCCACCAGCGGCAGAGCCGGACGCCTAGCCCAGGTATCCTTTTGTGATTCCGCATCCGAGTGCTAGCCTCGGACCGGGGAACAGAAGGAATTGACCAATGGCCGACCCGTTTCAGGATGTCGACGCGGCTGGCGCGGATTTCATCACGATGTTCGCGGATGCTATGGACATGCGCCAATCGGACCCGACGATGGAGGCCATCGTCGCGGACTATCTGGACCGGCTGGATCAGACGGACGTCACCCGCATTGTCGAGATCGGAGCGGGGGCAGGGGCCGTGAGCCGCCGTATCGCCGCCCGGTTCCCGGTGGCAAGGGTGACCGGCTTTGAACCCTCTGAGGGGTTCGTCAAAGAGGCACGAAGCCGCGCGGCCGGGGTGGACAACCTGTCATTCGAAGTCGCGGATGGGGCCGCCCTTCCTGTCGCGGAAGACAGCGTTGATGCCGTGGTGATCCATACGGTTCTGTCCCACGTCACGGACCCATTCCCGATCCTGAAAGAGGCCCTGCGCGTGCTTCGGCCGGGCGGCAGGATCGCGGTTTGCGATGCGGATTTCTCGAAAGGGTCTTTTGCCAGCTTTCCCAACGATCCCCTGGACAGCCTTGCCCGAACGTTTGTCAGCGATTTCGTCACCGACGCCTATATCGTTGGCAAGCTTCGGGGCCTTCTGACCGGTGTGGGGCTTGCCGTGGACCATTTCCAGCTGTGGAACCGGCTGACCGACGGTGCGCCGATGATGCTGCCCTGGGTCGAGGTCACCACGAAACAGATGGTCGAGCGGGGGCAGATCGGGGCAGGCCTGCGTGACGCCCTGATCGAGGAGCATAACCGGCGGGTCGCGGCCAAAACGCTGTACGGGTTTCAGCTTTTCGCGACCGCGATCGGCACCAAGCCCCAGATGTGAAACCTGACATGAAAAGGGCGCCCGAAGGCGCCCCGATCTGTTAGAAGGTCAGGCCGTGCGACGACGCCCACCCCGGCGTCCGCCGGATTTCCCTGCGTCTGCCCCGGCGCTGCCCGCGGGCTTGTTGAACCGGATCCAGTCGCCGCCATGCGGGTCGTTGTTGGTCAGCAGGTTGGCGGCGCGGATGGCCTCCATTTCCTTGCCGGCGCGGAACTGGGTGCTGCCAAGGCCGAACATCTGGCACAGGGCCTCGTCGTCCATATCGGCGGGCAGGATGATCCCGGCGGCTTCGATCTCGGCCCGCTTCTCGGCGATCTTCGACTTGGCGGTCGGCAGCGCGACCGGGTTCATGATCGCAGAGGTCATGCCAGCGCCCATCGCCATCGGCAGGAAGGCGTTGTTGATGCCGTGACGGTTCGGCAGGCCGAAAGAAATGTTCGACGCACCGCAGGTGGTGTTGACGCCCAGTTCTTCGCGCAGGCGGCGCACAAGGGCGAACACCTGCTGACCGGCGGTCGCCATGGCGCCGATCGGCATCACCAGTGGGTCGACCACGATATCATGGGCGGGGATGCCGAAATCGGCGGCGCGTTCCACGATCTTCTTGGCCACGGCAAAACGCACGTCGGGGTCTTCGGAAATCCCGGTGTCATCGTTGGAAATCGCCACGACCGGCACGTTGTATTTCTTGACCAGCGGCAGCACGAATTCGAGCCGGTCTTCTTCGCCGGTGACCGAGTTCAAGAGCGGGCGGCCTTCGGCGGCCTGAAGCCCGGCCTCAAGCGCGGCTGGAACCGAGCTATCGATGCAGAGCGGCACATCCACGAGGCCCTGAACCAGCTCGACGATCTTGGTCATCAGCGGCGGTTCGGTCTCGTTCGGGTTCGGGTTGGAGTTGTAGACCACGCCCGCGTTGATATCGAGAACGGTCGCCCCGGCTGCCACCTGCGAAATCGCGTCCTTTTCCACGGTCGAAAAGTCGCCCGCTTCCAGTTCCGCGGCCAGCTTCTTGCGGCCGGTGGGGTTGATCCGTTCACCGATCACGCAGAAGGGCTGGTCGAACCCGATGATGGCGGTTTTGGTCTTGGACTCGACGATCGTGCGGGTCATGGCTCTTCCTTAGGCTTTGGCTGCGGGGACGGCAGAAGCGCCGCCGTTTTCGATGGCCCAATTGGCATTGGTCTTGATCCCGCCCAGCGGGAAGAAATGCACCTGGGTGATGTTGAAATCGGGGGTCTTGGCAGCATGGGCGGCCAGTTCACCGATAAATTCGTTCGGCTCGTATGGCAGCAGGAGCTTGGACACGTCCATGGCCCGCTTTTGCAGAACCTTCAGCGACGGGCCGACGCCACAGGCGATGGCGAACTTGATCAGCGTTTGCAGCTTGGCCGGACCGGCCACACCGATATGAATCGGCAGGTCGATGCCTTCTGCCCGCAGGCGGTCGGCCCAAGCGATGACGGGCTTGGCTTCGAAACAGAACTGGGTGGCCAGCGCCATTTCGGCATCCGAGGTTTCGTTGAACGTCTGCTTCCAGCGCAGGGCGTCCATGACATTCTTGTCCGACCCATCCGGGTCGATGTCCTTGTTGCCTTCGGGGTGGCCCGCGACGTGCAGGCGCTTGAAACCTGCCTTGCCGAATTCACCGGTTTCCAACAGCTGCATGGAGCAGTGGAAATCGCCATGCGGCTTGGCAACGCCACCGGCCAGCAGAAGCGCCTGTTCGACGCCTGCTTCGCCCTGATAGCGGGCGATCCAGTCGGCCAGCGTGGCCTGATCCTTGATGATCCGCGCCGGGAAGTGGGGCATCACGTCAAAGCCTTCGCCCTTGATCCGCTTGGCGGTGGCGACCATGTCGTCGATCGGGGTGCCTTCGATATGGGCGATATAGACCCGGGTGCCGCCCGGCAGCAGGTCGCGGAAATCTTCGACCTTCTCGGCGGTGCGCGGCATCACCTCGATCGAATAGCCTTTCAGAAAGGCCTCGACCTCGGGGTTGACCGGGGTGCCCGCGGCAGGGGCTTCTTTCTTCTTGAGGAAGGGAAATACGGACACGACAGCCTCCTTGATGCGGGCCTGGATGGGATCTTTGGGCGGGGTCGTCACGACCAGCCATCATTCGCGATAAGAGCCTTGATGCGCTCTTGGGTGTATTCCGCGTCGATCCGGGCGGCCTCTGCGGCTGCGACCTCGGCATCTTCGCCATCGACGGTAAACGGTTCGGCCTTGCGCCATTCGGCAAGATAGTCGTCCGTTCCGGCGGCCCCGGTCTTCATCGCGGCCCGGTCAATCGCCTGTTCGAACCGTTCGGGAAGCTGCACCTTGGTGCCCCGGCGGCCCTTTCCGACGATGACCTGCGCGGGGATGTCCCGCCAGTAGACGATGGTAACTTCGGCCATGGGATGATTCCCTTACCCTTCGATGTTTCTGCTGCCCTCATAGCCCGCGCGAAAAACGACACAGGGTCGGTTTTCGACATGGTGAGCGATCCTTGCGACGACAAGGCATAACAAAGCTGGGCGGCAGGCGACATGCCGACGCGTTCCAGAAATCTTCAGCATCATCTTGCAGCCCATTCAAATGGGCCTCCGGGTGCCACGGGGCTTGCGCCAATGCGGCTTCCATCCTAGCTTGGTCTTAACTCGATATGGAGGGCGTGAGTTATGGCGCCCAAGCGTCCCAAAGGTGCGGGCGCGTTCCCCAAAGCGGTAGAGCGCCCCGTGCCTCCGACGCCCGATCCCTCGACGCTTTATGCGGCGCTTGATCTGGGCACGAACAGTTGTCGGATGTTGATTGCCCAGCCCAAGGGCAGCCAATTCCATGTGATCGACAGCTTTTCGAAATCCGTGCAGCTGGGCCATGGGCTGGAAAGCAGCGGCAAGCTGTCCCGGTCGTCCATGGCGCGCACCATCAGCGCCTTGCGGATCTGCAAACAGAAACTTGCCCGTCACAAGGTCAAGCGGATGCGGCTTGTCGCGACGGAAGCCTGCCGCCGCGCCAAGAACGGGGCAGGGTTCATCAATCAGGTGCGCCGCGAAACCGGGTTGAAACTGGATATCATCGCGCCCGAGGAAGAGGCGCGGCTGGCCGTCATTTCCTGTGCGCCGCTGGTCAGCACCAAGACAGATCAGTTGTTGGTCGTCGATATTGGCGGCGGATCGACCGAATTGGTCTGGATCGACCTGACCAACGTGCCGCACCGGGAACGCCCCGGCGCGATCATGCGCCTGCACCGTGGGTTCATTCAGGACCCCGGCCCCTTTGCGGCGGCCCGTGTGGTCGATTGGATATCGGTCCCTCTGGGCGTCGCCACCCTGCGCGACCAGTTCGAAGATGTCGAAGACGACGCGGCGCGCTTTGCCCTGATGAGCTGGTTCTTCGAGGAGAACCTTGCGAAGTTCAGCCCCTATGCCGCCGAACAGGCCCGCGAGGGGTTCCAGATCATCGGCACCAGCGGCACCATCACCACGGTCGCGGCCAGCCACCTTGGGCTGAAGCGCTATGACCGGAATAAGGTGGACGGGCTGCGGATGACGTCGGACCAGATCGACGCGGTGATCCGCAACTACCTTCTTATGGGGCCAGAGGGGCGCCGCGCCGACCCGCGCATCGGGCGCGACCGGTCGGCGCTGATCATGTCCGGCGCGGCGATCTTGCAGGCGCTGATGCGGATCTGGCCGACCGATCGGATGTCGGTGGCGGACCGCGGCCTGCGCGAAGGGCTGCTCTACGCGCAGATGAGCGCCGACGGGGTCTTGGAAGACGTGCCGTTTTAGGGCAAAGGGGCGGGCCTGACGGAAAGGACCGGACGGATGGCAAAGAAACCGGGAACAAAGGGCACTAGTGGGCGCGGACAACGCGACCTGCATGTGAAGGTCAAGACCGCGCGCGGCCGGTCCAACAGCTCGACCCGCTGGCTTCAGCGGCAGTTGAACGACCCCTATGTGAAGCGGGCCAAGGCAGACGGCTATCGCGGGCGGGCTGCCTACAAGATTCTGGAACTGGACGACAAGTTCCGCTTTCTCGTGCCCGGCGCGCGGGTCGTGGACCTTGGCTGCGCTCCGGGTGGCTGGATGCAGGTGGCGGTGCCACGGATCAACGCCCTGGGCGAGAAATCGGGCAAGGCGGTGGGCCGGATCATCGGCGTTGATTTGCAAGAGGTCGAACCGCTGGCAGGAGCCGAAATCCACCAGTTGGATTTCCTAGACGACGGCGCGGACGAACAGATCAAGGGCTGGTTGGGGGGCGAAGCCGATGTGGTCATGTCCGACATGGCCGCCTCGTCGTCGGGTCACAAGCAAACCGATCACCTTCGGATCATCGCGCTTTGCGAGGCCGCGGCCTATCTGGCTTTTGATGTACTGGCGCCGGGCGGCACCTTCGTGGCCAAGGTTCTGGCGGGCGGGGCCGAAGGGGAATTGCAGAAGATCCTCAAGCAGCGGTTCGAGAAGGTCGCCAACGTGAAACCCCCGGCAAGCCGGTCAGACAGTTCCGAGAAATTCGTGGTCGCAACAGGGTTTCGGGGACGCGTCGAAGGCTGATCCTTGCGGATGACGTGAAACGGGGCAGCCTCTGGCCGCCCCGCAACATGTTTCAGAGTGCGGCAACCATGGCTGCCGGGACGGCCAGCATACCGCCGATAATCAGAAACAGGGAAAGCCCCAGTCCTTTGAACATGTCATGTCTCCGTTCGCGATGTCGACGGGACCGAACCTAGAGCGGCGAAATCGCTTTGGATGCGACAGGCGGTCGCAGGTCAGACAGGACATGGGTCCGGATCGGGAAGGGACCCCCGCCGACCGCCAGCAGGAGCGGACCGATGACACCCATCAAATGCGGCGTCGGGCCGCGTGGGCCAGAGCACCAGCGCAAATCACATCATCAATTTGGGGTATGTGGCGGAGAGACAGGGATTCGAACCCTGGGTGGGCTTGCACCCACAACGGTTTTCGAGACCGCCCCGTTCGACCACTCCGGCACCTCTCCGCGAAGGGTCTTGGTGGGGGGCGTTTAGCCAAGGCCGCGACCTTCTGCAACCCCCAATTCCGCCCCAATCGCGCGGGCCCTTGAAAACCGGTCTGACAATTGCGTCAGCACCCTTGGAAAGAAGGGGGGCAAGGCCTACACCTATGACAGACAGAAAACTTCCCGGCCAAGGAGCCACCCAATGACCCTTCGTTTTTCCCTGCTTGGCGCCGTTGCGATTTCAGTGGCCAGCGGCGTGGCTTTTGCGCAGTCGGGGGCCGATGATGTCGACCGGTTGTTCGACGCCATGGGGATGCCGGAGATACTACAGATCATGCAGCAGGAAGGGTTGGTTCATGCCGACGAATTGGCGGCGGACCTGTTCCCCTCTGACCCCGCGGGCCGCTGGGACAGGATGGTCGCCGATATCTACAACGTCGACCGGATGGAGGCCCGGGTCCGCATGGATTTTGCCGCCGTCCTGGAGGACGAAGATATCACCCCGCTTCTGGCATTTTTCGAATCCGATCTGGGGGCCGAATTCGTGTCGCTGGAAATCAGCGCCCGCGCCGCGTTCCTGGACCCCGAGGTCGAGGCCGCCGCGATCGAGGCTGCCGCAATCGCCGCGATGGATGAAACGGATCGGCACGAGGTTCTGACCCGCTTTATCGAGGTCAACGACCTGATCGAATCGAACGTGGTCGGCGGCCTGAATTCCAACTATGCCTTCTATGTCGGTATGGTTGATTCCGGGGCGTTTGGGGGCGAATTGACCGAAAGCGATATCCTGTCGGATGTCTGGGGACAGGAGCAGGAAGTGCGCGCCTCGACCACTGAATGGGTCTATTCCTTCCTTGGGCTTGCCTATCAGCCGCTTTCGGATGCGGACATAGAGACCTACATCGCCCTGTCCGAAACCGACGCCGGGCAGGCGCTTAACCGGGCGCTGTTCGCCGGGTTCGATGGGATGTTCATCGACCTGTCCCGCGCCCTTGGGTTTGCCGCCGGGGACATGATGACCGGCGCAGACCTTTAACCGCCATAAAGTAGAAGGGCGGTCGTCAGCGCCTCAAGATTGTTGCGATAGACCGGCAGGTCCCCCTGCATTTGCAGGATCCGCGCCGCCCGGTCCCCGGCAGGAACCCCGGCGGTATCCATCGCGCGGGTCAGGGTCGGGCCGCCACCGGCCGCGATCTCGGCCAGCAGGGTCGGGTGGTTGGTTTTCACGATCAGTTCGACCGCGCCTCGACGTTCGGCGTTGACCGCATTTGCGGCTTGGTCGAAAGCCGTGGCCACGGGGCCGTCGCCCAGACTGGTGCAGCCGGCAAGAAGACAGGTAGTGGCAATCAGGAATAGTCGCATCTGCAGGCCCCTTTGGGTGTTGACTTTTGCCCCATTGGCGCAGATAAGCCGCCATCCCGGCAAGAGCCTTGTCGGGGACATTGCGAAATAACGCCGACATCGGCGCGCAGTCCACGGGCGGGAACGTTCCCACAACACGGCCAAGGCCGAGGCCCCAGAGACGCGGAAAATGAAGGAAGATCATATGTTTGCGGTTCTGAAAACCGGCGGCAAGCAATACAAGGTCGCCTCGGGCGACGTTCTGCGGGTCGAAAAGCTGGCGGCTGACGCTGGCGAGAAGGTCCAGTTCAACGAGATTCTCATGGTCGGCGCGACCGTTGGTGCCCCCCTCGTGGAAGGCGCTGCCGTTCAGGCTGAGGTCATCGACCAGATTAAGGGCGAGAAGACGATCCACTTTGTGAAGCGTCGTCGTAAGCATTCGTCCAAGCGCACCAAGGGTCACCGTCAGCAGCTGACGCTGGTTCGGATCACCGACATCCTTGAAAAGGGTGCCGACAAGTCCGGCGTGAAGGCCGCCGTGGGTGCTGGTTCGGTTGCTGGTGTGGCTGTTGCCGCCGCCGCCCCGAAGAAAGCCGCCCCCGCCAAGAAGGCCGAAGCTGCCGCTGCTGCGGGCGCTGACGACCTGAAACAACTGTCGGGCGTTGGCCCGGCGCTGGAGAAGAAGCTGCACGCCGCTGGCGTCACCTCTTTCGCCCAGATCGCTGCCTGGACCGAAGCCGATATTGCCGAGTTCGACGAGAAGCTGTCGTTCAAGGGCCGTATCGAGCGTGAAGGCTGGGTTGACCAGGCCAAAGAACTGGCCAAGTAAGATACAAGACGTAGGAGAGAGACTATGGCACACAAAAAAGCAGGCGGTTCCTCCCGTAACGGCCGCGACTCCGCCGGTCGCCGTCTTGGCGTGAAGAAATTCGGTGGCGAAGCCGTCATCCCGGGCAACATCATCGTGCGTCAGCGCGGCACCAAGATGTGGCCGGGCGAGGGCGTTGGCATGGGCAAGGATCACACCATCTTTGCAACCGCCGAAGGCCAGGTGAAATTCCACAAGGGCCTGAAAAAGCGCACCTTTATTTCGGTTCTCCCGGTGGCGGAGGCCGCTGAGTAAGCCGAAACCTTCAATAGGCATCACAAGAAGGGGATCGGCCATAGGTCGGTCCCCTTTCTCGTCTTACGTGATGTCATGAAATTTTAGCGGATCTGGCATAGGAGGATTGCCGGGGCACCCGCGTTGGTTTTCGAGGAGGAAGACCATGTTGCAAGAATTGGTCGTCAATCAGCCTGTGATCGAGGCGGAGCGGTTCATCCTGCGCCCGCTGCGCAAGTCTGACGCCGGGCTGATCGGAATGTATTCCGCTGACGAACGCGTGGCCCGGATGACCCGCGACATCCCGCACCCAATGCCGCCCGGCGCGGTCGAGGCGCTGATCACCAATGCCGCGGACCCGAAACGCACCGAAGATATCTGGGCCATCGACGGATCGGCCAATGGCCATGCCGAGGTGATGGGCCTTGTCGGGCTGGAACGGATGGACCGCAACCAGTCCGAGATCGGCTATTGGGTGGCCCCGGCCTTTTGGAACGGCGGCATCGCGACCGAGGCGGTTCAGGCCATGCTGGACGCCAACCCGCACCAGTCCGACCGGATCTTTGCCAGCGTGTTTCAGGACAACCCCGGCTCTGCCCGTGTGCTGACCAATTCCGGTTTCGATTATCTGGGCGACGCCGAAGCGTTTTGCGTTGCCCGCAATGCCACTGTCCCAACCTGGACCTATACCAAGAAGATGTGAGTGATGATCCCCGTTTTGACCACCGGGCGCCTCACCCTCCGGCCCCCGGTGGTCGGGGATGCAGAGGCGCTGACCCTTGCTATCAACGACTGGGAGGTCGTTCAGTGGCTGTCGGTTGTGCCCTATCCTTACACCCGCGACGATGCGGAATGGTTCCTGTCCGAATGTGAGGCGGGCAGAGAGGCGTCCTGGGCGATCTGCGACGCTGACGGGCTGTGCGGCATGATCGGCACCACCGACACGGGGCTTGGCTATTGGCTGGCGCGCCGGGTCTGGGGGCAGGGCTATGCGACCGAAGCCGGATGTGCCGTTCTGCGCCACTACTTTGCCAACCCGGTGAACTACAAGATCCGGTCGGGCCATTTCGAGGACAACGCCGGGTCTGCGAAAGTGCTGCGCAAGCTGGGGTTCATGGATGTGGGCGCCAAGATGTTGCCCTGCGTAGCGCGGGGGCAGGATGTGCCATCGCGCGATATGCTTTTGACCCGCGATACTTGGGAGGCGCGTCATGGATGACCTGCGCACCGACCGGCTGACCCTGCGGCCCGTGTCGCCGACCGACCATGAGGCGCTTTTCGCGCTCATGTCCTGGCCCGAGGTCGCGCGGATGACCGGCAGCTGGCCGATCCCCGCGGATCGGGACTTTGCCCTTGAACGCTGCCAGCGGATCGATCCGGCGCGCGGCTTTGTCTACGGCCTCTGGCGCGGGGCAGAGATGGTCGGCCAGATGGGTATTCTGGAGGGCGAGATCGGCTATGCCATAGCGCCGCCGCATTGGGGGCAGGGCTATGCGACCGAGGCGGCGCAGGTTCTGCTCGACCGGGCCTTTGCGACCTACAGTTGGGACGAGGTCATGGGCGGCGTCTGGCTGGACAATCCTGCCTCTATGCGGGTGCTGCAAAAGCTGGGGTTTGAAAATCGGCCCGATACAGTGGGGTTTTGCAAGGCGCGGGGCGAAACACTTCTGTCGCGGCGCTTTGCCCTGACCCGCGCCCGTTACGACAGCTTGAGGATTGGCGCGGCTTAGAGTATCGCCTGCCTGACGCAACAGAAAGCCTGACTGATGAAATTCCTCGACCTCGCCAAAGTTTACATCCGCTCCGGAGCGGGCGGGAATGGCTGTGTGTCGTTCCGGCGAGAGAAATTCATCGAATTCGGTGGCCCCGATGGCGGCGACGGCGGGCGCGGCGGCGATGTGATCGCCGAGGCGGTGGATGGGCTGAACACCTTGATCGACTTCCGCTACCAGCAGCATTTCTTTGCCAAGAACGGCCGCCCGGGCATGGGTAGCAACCGCACCGGCCCGGATGGGGATGACATCATCCTGCGCGTGCCCGTCGGGACCGAGATCATCGACGAGGACGAGGAAACCGTCATCGCCGACCTGACCGAGGTCGGGCAGCGCGTGGTGCTGGCCAAGGGCGGCAATGGCGGCTGGGGCAACCTGCATTTCAAATCCGCCACCAATCAGGCGCCGCGCCGCGCCAACCCGGGGCAAGAGGCGATCGAACGCACGATCTGGCTGCGGTTGAAGCTGATCGCCGATGTGGGCCTTCTGGGTCTACCCAACGCCGGTAAGTCCACCTTTCTTGCCGCCACATCGAATGCGCGCCCGAAGATCGCCGATTATCCCTTCACCACACTGGTCCCCAACCTTGGGGTCGTCGGTGTGGACGGGGCCGAATTCGTGGTGGCCGATATTCCGGGCCTGATCGAAGGCGCGAGCGAGGGCCGGGGGCTGGGCGACATGTTCCTGGGCCACGTCGAACGCTGTTCGGTGCTTCTGCACCTGCTTGACGGCACGTCCGGCGATCCGGTGGGCGACTACGAAACGATCATCGGCGAGCTGGAGGCCTATGGCGCGGGTCTGGCCGATAAGCCCCGGATCACGGTCCTGAACAAGATCGACACGCTGGATGCGGAAGAACGGCAATTCATCAAGGGCGAGATCGAAGCCGCGATTGATGCGCCGGTCCTCTTGATGTCCGGGGCAACGGGGGAAGGGGTGCAGGACGTTCTTCGGGACCTGCGCGCCGTTATCGACGGACGCCGCGCGGCCGAAAAGGCAGCGGAGGCGGAGGACGAGCCTTGGCAACCCTGACCGCGTCCAAACGCCTTGTGGTCAAGATCGGGTCGGCCTTGCTGGTTGACCGGGAAACCGGAGCTTTGCGCCGTAACTGGCTGAAATCCCTTGCGGAAGACGTGGCGAGGATCAAAGCGCGCGGCACGGATGTGGTGCTGGTGTCCTCTGGGTCCATCGCGCTGGGGCGCGGAGTTCTGGGCCTGCCGCGCGGTGAACTGGCGCTGGAACAGTCACAGGCCGCCGCTTCGGTCGGGCAGATCCGGCTGGCGCAGGCCTATGAAGAGGTGCTGGCCCCGCATGGGATCACCACCGGGCAGGTGCTTGTGACGCTGGAAGACAGCGCCAACCGGCGCCGTTACCTCAATTCCCGCGCGACGCTGGAAACCCTTCTGGGGCTGGGCGTCGTGCCCATTGTCAATGAAAACGACACCATCGCCACCGACGAAATCCGCTATGGCGACAATGATCGGCTTGCCGCGCAGGTCTCGGTCACGGTCGGTGCCGATACGCTGGTTCTTTTGTCCGACGTGGACGGGTTCTATTCCGGCAATCCGAACATTGACAGCGCCGCGCAACGGTTTGACGTGATTGAAAAAATCACGCCAGAGATCGAGGCAATGGCGGGCGATGGCGTCTCCGGCCTGTCGAAGGGCGGGATGATTACCAAGCTGATGGCGGCCAAGGTCGCGACCGAGGCCGGTTGCGCCATGGCAATCACCTTAGGATCGCCGCTTAACCCCTTGGATCAGCTAGAGAACGGCGCGAATGCGACCTGGTTCACCGCCCAGACCGACCCGAAGGCTGCCCGCAAACATTGGATCGCCGCGATGAAGCCCAAAGGAGAGGTCGTCGTGGACGCGGGGGCCGAAGGCGCACTTGCCCAGGGCAAGAGCCTGCTGCCCGCCGGGGTGACGAAAATAACCGGCAGTTTCGGGCGTGGTGACCCGGTTGCGATCCGGTCGGCCAATGCGGCGCAGCTGGGCATCGGGCTGTCGCGCTACACCGCGACGGAGGCCCGCCAGATCATGGGCCGCCGGAGCGCCGACATCGAAGCCCTTCTTGGGTATAAGGGGCGGGCCGCATTGGTGCACCGCGACGACATGGTACTTTGAGGGGGCGAAAATGGACGCGACCGAGATTCACAGCCAGATGATCGAAATCGGCGAAAAGGCCCGGGCTGCCGCCGCCGAACTGGCCTATGCCAAGGCCGACCGCAAGCACGCCGCCCTGATTGGGGCCGCAGATGCCGTCTGGAAGAACCGTGCCAAGATCATCGAGGCAAACGCGCGTGACATGGACTATGGCCGTGAGAAGGGCCTGAGCCCTGCGATGATGGACCGGCTGATGCTGGACGAAGACCGGATTCGCGGCATCGTCGACGGGCTGCGCACCGTGGCCGAACAGCGCGACCCGGTGGGCGATGTCATCGCCGAATGGGACATGCCGTCGGGCCTGCATATTCGGCGGGTGCGCACCCCGCTTGGCGTCGTCGGCGTGATCTATGAAAGCCGACCCAACGTGACGGCGGATGCGGGCGCGCTCTGCCTGATGTCGGGCAACGCGGTGATCCTGCGCGGCGGCTCGGAGGGGTTCAACTCGTCGCAGGCCATCCATGCCTGCCTTGTCGAGGGGTTGAAAGGCGCGAACCTGCCCGAAGCGGCGATCCAATTGGTCCCGACCCGCGACCGCGCGGCGGTCAGCGAGATGCTGACCATGACCGACCATATCGACGTGATTGTTCCCCGTGGCGGTAAGGGACTTGTCGGGCTGGTCCAGCGCGAGGCGCGGGTGCCGGTCTTTGCCCACCTCGAGGGGATCGTGCACATTTACGTCGACAAATCCGCCGACCCGAAGAAGGCGCTGGATGTTGTGTTGAATGCCAAGACCCGCAGGACCGGGATCTGCGGCGCCGCCGAGTGCTTGTTGATCGACCGCGACATTGCAGAGGGTCTCGGCGCCGATCTGGTCGCCGCGCTCAAGGCCGCGGGCGTCCGCGTGCATGGGGCAGAGGGGATCGACGGTACCGTTGCCGCGACCGAGGAAGATTGGGGGCGCGAATACCTCGACATGGATATCGCCGCGAAACTGGTGGACGGCGTGGACGAGGCGATTGCCCATATCCGCGCCTATGGGTCGAACCACACCGATTGCATCATCGCCGAGGATTCGGCCCCGGTCGCCCGGTTCTTTGAACGGCTGGACAGCGCGATCTTGATGCACAACGCATCAACCCAGTTCGCCGACGGCGGCGAGTTCGGCATGGGTGCCGAGATCGGCATCGCCACCGGCAAGATGCACGCACGCGGACCCGTCGGGGCAGAGCAACTGACCAGCTTCAAATACCTTGTCGAAGGCAACGGCGCGACGCGGCCCTAGCGGAGCTGGAACCCCTCGGGCCACTCCATGGTCTCGACTAAGTCGATGACATAGGTGTCCCCCGCCGCCAGCGGGTGGCGCCATTCGATGACCCCCCGTCTTTCCGGCGCATCGGGGCCGGTATAGGGGGGCTGGCTGAAGTCATATTCGATCACGAGGTCCTCGTGGGTAGAGTAGCTGACGCCTGTTCGAAGCCGTAGGGGCCAATCCTCGCCCGTCAGGTTTTCGACCGTCAGACTCCATGCGCTGCGATCATGGTTCGAGCGCGAGAAATACCCGTCTGTCCCTTCAAGCTCGTCCGTGGTCAGCGAACTGATCAGAAGGCCCTGAAGCCGGCCGAACAACAATTCAGTATCTTCGCCGGATGCCAAGAGCGGCATTTCGCCAGCGCCGACGAGGGCACCATCAACTTTCATGATCGCCGAGCCTTCCAGCACGACATTGGGCGAGGTGTTGATGAATGTGACGGCGCGAAAGCCTGTTCCTTCACCCGTCACCCCAAGGGCGAAAAGATCCACTTCGGTTTCGAAATGCTCCAGTTCAACTTGAAGAACGTCGGATCCGCTGCGCAAATCAACCCGATTGGGAATGCTGATTATCCGCGGCAAACCGTTTTCCAAAGGATGCGGAGCTGCCGACTCTTCAACGATTACCGGCTCCATCTGCATCGTGTCGCTGGCTGTGGAAATCTGGCGTTCTTCGACGATCGTTCGGCGCCAGGCATAGGGCCTACGGATATAATTGTCAGACATTGGGAACACGGTCGCTAGGCCAAGCGCGACACCGGTCCAGTCCTCGCCGGTTTCCTGGGTGACGATGGCGCTGACGGCGACCGTGACATGGGGTGCGGGCCCTGTCACCAGATTCAGGTCATAGACCGGTCGCCAGTCAACACCGCCCCGAAAATCGGTAAAGAAGAGGCTTTGTTCGCCGTCGTCCGACAGGTCGAGAACCAGCTCGATCGTGGCAAGGTCCGGGATTTCTGCGATCAAGTAGTCTAGCGCCTGCTCTGCGTCAGCAAGGTCGTCCAACAGCTCTTCACGCTCTTCCGAAAGGGCGGCAAGCCGTGCATGGGCTTCGGTCTGGGTCGCGGCAAGCGCCTGTGTCTCTTCGCCCATCCAGCCCAGAACCGCCCGCAGGTGATCAAGGTCCGTGCCAACCGGCTGCCCCGATCCAAGCGTTTCGAGAAACGTCATTTGCGTCTGGATCGCCGCGATCTCGCGATGAATAGCAGCGGATTCGGCATCCTTGTCAGCAATGGCCCGTTCAAGGTTTTCCAATGTGTCACGCGCTGCGATGACATCTGGCCCCGCCAGTTCCCCAAGGACGGGTGGGCGGGATTGGATCACCCGGTAGGACATCAATGTCACCCCGTCTGGCAATTCGATCTGGGGCAGGATATCTTCGAATTCAGACGCAGGTGCGACAAAACGAAGTGTATGCCGACCTGCCGGTGCCTCAAACACAATCTCTCGCCGAACTTCGGCGATCGAGGGATAGACGACAACGCTGTCGATCCGTGTCGGAACATCGAAAGTATCAGCAAGAACCGCGGTTGGCAGAATGCTGGCGACGGCAAGGATAAACGACTTCATTGAACCACCCAAAACGCAATCATGTCTTGGGCATGTTGGCAGAAATGGCAGCGCCGTCAATCAGGGGTAGAGCCCAAAATGGCCGCCCGTCTTAATAGACGACCGAAATCTGGCTTGCGCTTTGGGTCATCCGGATTTGGCGTTGTTCCGCCGCGGCAATTTGGGAGACCAGCAGAAAATGGACCTGCGCTGCGGTCATATCCGCACTGGTCTGACCGCTAAGCTGCCCCCAGAGCGCCGAATCAACATTCATCCGCTCGGCGTCGGCGGTCAGCCGCCACCCGGTTTCGTCGGCCATGACATGGATTTCCCCGCCATAGGGCAGGGCGCTTTCAAGGCACATCACCAGAAGGAAGGCCAGCCGCACATCGGCCCGCGACTGTGCCTCTGTGACATCCCAGTGATAGCTGCACCGGCTGGCCCGGCCCAGCGTTTCAAGGATATTCGCGGCCTCTGCGTTAGACACGGTTTGCCCCTCGCCCGCGGCGCCAAAGGCGATCCGGAACATGCGGATACGGGCATTGGCGTTTTCAACGCTGTCGCGGATCAGCGCCAGTTCGGGGATGTCGTCGATCCCGGTCATGGACAAAAGCTCGATCCCGTTGCTGATTGCGCCAATCGGGCTGATGAGGTCATGGCAAATGCGGGACCCGACAAGGCTGGACAGTTTTGTTGTCATAGGGCACCCCATGTCGTGAAGGAGGAACCGATGGACGACCTCAATAGTTTTCTGGAGCCGGGCATGATGGTGCGGCACCCGGACCGCCCCGATTGGGGCGTCGGGCAGGTGCAGTCCAACATCGGTGGGCGTGTCACCGTGAATTTTCCGGACGAAGGCAAGGTGTTGATTGATGGGCGTCGCGTGATGCTGGTCATGGTGTCGCCTGACAGGTTCTGAACGCAACCGAGGGTAGCAACGCCGCATCCGCTGTCAATTCCCGACAGAATAGCGAGGTGACAGCCGTCTTGCCATGTGGCGGCTGGGGGCCTAGAACCGCCCGGACCTTGATCAACCGCGGGCCCGCATGTCCCAGACCTCCCCGGATTTCCAGCTGTGCCTTGCCCGGACAGAGGCGGACCTGCGCGCGGCCCAACGCTTGCGCTATACCGTCTTTGTTGAAGAACTTGGCGGCTCCGGCGAGATGGTGGACCATGACGCCCGGCTGGAGCAGGATGCCTTTGACCCCTTCTTTGATCACCTGATCCTGTTCGACCGGGCCCGGCCCGAGGGCGATCAGGCGGTTGGTGTCTATCGCCTGCTGCGCGGGGATCAGGCGGACAAGGTCGGGCGCTTCTATTCCGAGACCGAATACGACCTAGGCCCGCTGCGCCGGTCTGGCCGAAACCTCTTGGAGCTTGGTCGCTCTTGCCTCTTGCCCGACTATCGCGGCGGGGCGGCGATGTATCACCTGTGGAACGGGCTGTCCGGCTATGTGGCCGATCATGGGGTCGAGGTTCTGTTCGGCGTCGCGTCCTTTCATGGCACGGACCCACAGGCGCTTGCCGGGCCGCTGTCCCTTTTGCACCATCGGCACCTCGCGCCCGAAGAACTGCGTGTCGCGGCCTTGCCGCCCAATGCCACCAGTATGGACCTCATGCCCGAGGATCAGATCGACAGGCGCAAGGCCATGCTGGACACGCCTGCACTGATCAAGGCCTACCTTCGGCTTGGGGGCGTCGTGGGCGAGGGGGCCTGGATCGACCATGCGTTCAACACGACTGATGTCTGCCTGATCCTTGACACCGCACGGATGAATGCCACCCAACGGGCGATCTATGAAAAGGCGGGCCGGGCATGAGTGACACAGGCTGGCACCCCGAGATCGAACCGCCTCATGTCTCGCTGGGTGTGATTGGCTGGGGGCTGGCACTGGCCCGGGGGCTGGTTCTGGGAGTGCTGACCTTTGGCTGCCTTGCGCTGTTGCTCCTACTGCGGCTGGTGGAACGGCCGATCTTTGGACAGGGCCGCCCGCTGACGCCCTTCATCACCCAGTTTGTCTGCCGGTCCGCCTTTGTCATTCTTGGCATTCGGTATCGGACCGAGGGCCAGATGATGAAAGGCCCCGGCGCGGTTGTCGCCAATCATTCAAGCTGGCTGGACATCTTCGCGCTGAACGCCCGCAAGCGGATCTACTTCGTATCAAAGGCCGAGGTGGCAAGCTGGCCGGGGATCGGCTGGCTGGCGCGGGCCACGGGGACGGTTTTCATCCGGCGCAATCCGCGCGAGGCGCGGGAACATGTCGATCTGTTCATCGAGCGGCTGTCGCATGGGCACAAGCTGTTGTTCTTTCCCGAAGGCACTTCCACCGACGGGCGGCGTGTCCTGCCATTCAAACCGACGCTTTTTGCCGCCTTCATGGCCGATGGGCTGCGCGAAACCCTGTCGATCCAGCCGGTATCGGTGGTTTATCGGGCCGCGCGCGGCGCCGACCCCCGGCAATACGGCTGGTGGGGGGATATGGAGTTCGGGCCACATCTTCTGTCCACGCTTGGCGCGCGGCGTCAGGGGTCGGTGACGCTGGTCTATCATCCGCCCGTTCGGGTGGCCGAGGTTGCCGACCGCAAGGCGCTTGCCCGGTTGCTAGAAGGACAGGTGCGTGACGGGCTGGACCGGACGGGCGTGCTGGACACCTGACCCGGTCAGGCCGGGCGGGTCAGCCCCCGTGCCTGCTCTGCGATCTGTGCAATCATCGCAGTGTATTCAGTGGGCGGGGCCACTTGCCCCGATACCCACTGGTAAAGATCGTGATCGTTTTCCGCCAAGAGCGCCTCGTAAAGGTCGATCTCGGCCTCGGACATGGCCGCCAGATGGGCGCGGGCATAACTGTCCAGGATCAGGTCCATTTCCTTGATCCCACGACGCATGGACCGCATCGCCAGCCGCTTTTCGCGGATCTCGCGCGGTTCGGTCACAGGGCGCTGTCCTGAAGGGCGCTGCGCAGGCGCTTTTCGATCTGGGCCAGTTTGTCGCTGCTTTGTTTGATCTGGCCCTGCAGGGCGCGGATATCAGACAGAAGCTCGGAAATATCGGCCGGGACATAGCTGTCGTGCTCCGGCAGGCTGGGCGCGTCCCCTTCGCCGGTCAGAAGCCAGGTCAGGCTGACACCCAACAGGCCGGAAATCATTTGCAACCGGTTCGCGCGGGGTTCCTTGATGTCCTGTTCCCAGGCCTTGATGACAGAGGTCTTCACCCCCAGCCGCGACGCGACGTCCTTCTGGCTCAGCCCTGCGCCTTCACGCGCGGCGGCGAGCCGGTCTCCAAAGGTTGCACGGTCGTCGCTGTACCAGTTTTCTTCGGCGGGCGTCGAAGACATGTCGATTTCCTTCCCTGCTTGATCCGGTTTCGGGCCGGACGTATGACACGTCTGAACCAGATTGGCCACCGGGAGCCCGCCATGACCTTCCTTTCCGCGACACTTGCGCGCGTCAAACCGTCGCCGACCATCGCCGTGACCACCAAAGCGGCCGAAATGAAGGCTGCGGGCAAGGATGTGATCGGCCTTGGCGCCGGCGAACCCGATTTCGACACGCCCGAGAACATCCGCGCCGCTGGCATCCGCGCGATTGAAGAGGGCAAGACCCGCTATACCGCCGTGGACGGGGTGCCGGAACTGAAGCAGGCGATCTGCCACAAATTCGCCCGCGAAAACGGCCTGACCTATGACCCGTCGCAGGTCACGGTGGGAACGGGGGGCAAACAGGTCCTCTACAATGCCTTCATGGCGACCCTGAACCCCGGCGACGAGGTGATCATCCCCGCGCCCTATTGGGTCAGCTATCCGGATATGGTGCTGCTGGCCGGGGGGACGCCCGTCGTCGTTCCCGCCGGTCTGGAAACCGCATTCAAGATCACCGCCGAGCAATTGGAGGCCGCGATCACCCCGAAAACCAAATGGTTCCTGTTCAACTCGCCGTCCAACCCCACGGGCGCGGGCTATAGTTGGGACGAGTTGAAGGCGCTGACCGATGTGCTGATGCGCCATCCGCATGTCTGGGTGCTAACCGACGACATGTATGAACACCTCGTCTTTGACGGGTTTGAATTTTGTACGCCGGCGCAGGTGGAACCGGGGCTTTACGACCGGACCCTGACGGTCAACGGTGTGTCCAAGGCCTATGCGATGACGGGCTGGCGGATCGGCTATGCCGCGGGCCCAAAAGAGCTGATTGGGGCAATCCGCAAGGTCCAGTCACAATCCACCTCGAACCCCTGTTCGATCAGCCAATACGCGGCGGTCGAAGCGCTGACCGGGCCGCAGGACTATCTTGACGGCAACAAGGCCCTGTTCCAGCGCCGCCGTGACCTTGTGGTGTCGATGTTGAACGCGGCCAAGGGCGTGACCTGTCCGGTGCCGGAAGGGGCGTTCTATGTCTATCCTGACATCTCCGCCTGCATCGGCAAGACCTCTGCCGGGGGGACGTTGATTGCGGATGACGAGGCATTCGCCACCGCGCTTCTGGAGGAAACCGGGGTTGCGGTTGTCTTCGGCGCGGCCTTTGGCCTGTCGCCGAATTTCCGGGTGTCCTACGCCACATCCGACGCGGCCCTAGAAGAAGCCTGCCGGAGGATTCAGACGTTCTGCGACGGTCTTACAGAAAGCTAGCCTGCCCAGTCCCGGGCTGCTAGGATCACGCGCAAAGGACATCAGGGCCTGCGCAGGGGCGAGCAGTATATGAGTGCAGAACTACCAGAGTTCTATTTCCGCGTCCAGGAAAACGGGGCGGCCGTGTTTCGTGTGGATACAGAAAACCGCCAGCGCCGGATCGAGATGGATCAGATCGCCGTCGTCAACGTCAACAACGGCCAGATCAAAGCGCAGGGTGATCATCAGCTGACCCCGGCAGAAATTGCCGCGATCGAGGATTGGAAAGACGCCCGAACAGAAATGCTGGCCCGGCGGACGGTCGATGACATTCACCGCGCCGTTGATCACCTGAACCTGACAACGCAATGGGTCCAGTCGAAGGCCACCGACGACCAGCTTGAAGAGATCACCGATACGCTTTTGCTGGCGATGCACGACCTCCGGTCGGTGCTTGTGCGCAAGAAGGCCGATAGGGTCATGCGGGCGCGGGGCGAAAAAGAATAGGCTACGAACCTGTCCGGCAGGCATGAAAAAGGGGGCTCTGCGCCCCCTCATCTTTTGCTCAGATGGGTTCCAGCGTCAGTAGGTGCGGATCAGCCCGACCAATCGGCCTTGCACCTTCACCTGATCGTCACGGAAAATCCGGGTCTCATAGGCCGGGTTTGCCGCCTCAAGCGCGATCATCCCGTTCTGCCGCCGCAGGGTCTTCAGGGTTGCCTCTTGCCCTTCGACAAGGGCCACCACGATATCGCCGTTGTCGGCGACAGAGGTTTCGCGGATCACCACAACATCGCCGTCATTGATGCCCGCGTTGATCATCGAATCCCCGCGCACTTCCAGCGCATAATGTTCGCCCTTGCCCAGCATGGATCCGGGCACGGCCACATTGTGGGACACTTCGGAAATCGCCTCGATCGGGACACCGGCGGCGATCCGGCCCATGACCGGCAATTCGACCGCACCGGCGGTTTCGATGGTCCGCGCGGCGGGCGGGGTGTGGTCGGGGCGGTCCCCGTCGATCACCCGGGGCGAGAATCCGGCGCGCTTGCCACCCAGTTTCGCCTCAAGCGCCTCGGGCAGTTTGACGATTTCCAGCGCCCGCGCCCGATGCGCCAGCCGCTGGATGAACCCGCGTTCTTCCAGCGCCGTGATCAGCCGGTGAATGCCGGACTTGGACCGCAGGTCCAGCGCGTCCTTCATTTCCTCGAACGAGGGGGGCACGCCATCGCGCTGCACCCGGACATGGATGAATTCCAGCAGGTCGAGTTGTTTCTTGGTCAGCATCGGGTTTCCCCTTCATCTGGGCCCGTGCAGGTGCCGGGCGAACATGGTGCGGACGGGCGGTCCGTTTTGACTATGTTCTACCGATGTTCCCGTTTTGTGTCAACGGTTTCGGGAATGTTCCTAGATGCGGATGATCTCGACCGGGTCGCCGACGGCGCGGGCCGGGTCATTCGGGGGCCGCACGATCATGCAGTTGGACTGCGACAACACCGTCAAAAGGGCGCTGTCCTGCCGGTCGAAGACGCGCACGCTGTCCGGCCCGGCATGGGCCCGCATGTAATGTTCGCGCGGTCCGTTGGCGGCAAGGTCGCTGTCCAGCCGCACGGTTTCACGCGGGGCGGGCCGCGCGCCAAGGCCAAGCATCTTGTTGATCACCGGGACCACGAAAATCTCGGTGCAGACCATGGCCGACACCGGGTTGCCGGGCAGGCCGATCATCATCGCGCCGCCGTGGTCCGGCCCCATCCGCCCCGCCATAAGCGGTTTACCGGGGCGCATCGCCACCTTGTAGAAGGACTGCTCCATCCCAAGATCGCGCGCCACGTCGCCCACAAGGTCATAATCCCCGACCGAGGCCCCGCCGATGGTGATGACAAGATCGGCCCCACGGGCAAGGTCGAAGGTGAACCGCAGACTCTCAACCGTATCGCGGGCAATCGGCAGCAGGCGCGGCACGGCCCCGGCGGCGGCAAGTCGCGCGGCGATTCCATAGCTGTTGGAGGCGATGATCTGGTCCGGTCCGGGGGTTTCCCCGGGCTGCACCAGTTCGTCCCCGGTGGCGATGATCGCAACCTCGGGGCGGCGGGTGACGGGCAGGCGGGGGATATTCATCGCCGCCAGAAGCGCGATATCCGAAGGGGTCAGGCGGCGCGGCGCGGACAATTCCTGCCCAAACGCGAAATCCTGACCTGCGGGCCGAATATGCGGGCCGGTGTCGACCCGGTCGCCGATGGTCACGGTGTCACCCTCTCGGGTCACATCCTCTTGCAGGACAATACGGGTTGCCCCCTTGGGCACGGGCGACCCGGTGAAGATGCGGACCGCCTCGCCCGGCCCAACCTCTCCGGCAAAGGCGGTTCCGGCCTGTGCCGTGCCAATGACGCGGAAGGTGGCGCCGGGGCGGACCTCGGCCGCGATCACGGCATAACCATCCATGGCGGAGGCGTCGAAGGGCGGCTGGGTCAGGCGGGCGGCGACAGGGACGGCCAGGACACGGCCCGATCCGTCGACCAGTGACACCTCTTCTGCAGGCAGCGGTGCGGCCAGCGCAAAGAGCTTCGACAGGGCGTCTGCGACGGAAATCATTCGGCCCGATAGCTCCCCGATTTGCCGCCATCCTTGGCCAGCAGACGAATGCCGCCGATCTCCATATCCTTCTGCACCGCCTTGACCATGTCATAGACCGTGAGCAGCGCAGTCGAAACGGCGGTCAGCGCCTCCATCTCGACCCCGGTCTGGCCAGAGGTCTTCACGGTCGCTGTGGCCCGAACGCCGGGAAGGGCGGGATCGACCAGCAGATCCAGCGTAACCTTGGTCACCGGCAGCGGGTGGCACAGCGGGATCAACTCTGATGTCTTCTTGGCCCCCATGATTCCGGCCAGACGGGCCACGCCCAAAACATCGCCCTTGTCGGCGCGGCCCTCTGCCACGCGCGACAGGGTGTCCGGGGTCATGGTGATATGGCCCTCTGCCACGGCCTGCCTTGCGGTCACGGGCTTGTCCGAAACGTCTACCATATGCGCCTTGCCGGAGGCGTCGAAATGGGTCAGCCCCGTGTCGGCCATCACATGCCCCCCGCTTGCAAGGGATTGGCCAGCAGGGCGCGGGTGGCGGCCGCCACGTCATCCTGCCGCATCAGGCTTTCGCCGATCAGGAAGGTTCGGGCGCCATAACGGGCCATATCGGCCAGATCGTCCGGGGTGAACAGCCCGCTTTCGCAGACGATCAACCGGTCCTCGGGGACGCGCCGGGCAAGGTCACGTGTGGTGTCGAGCGTCGTCTCGAAGGTCTTGAGATTGCGGTTGTTGATCCCCATGAGCGGGGATTTCAGGTGGCAGGCCCGCTCGAGCTCTTCGGCGTCATGCACCTCAAGCAGGACATCCATGCCCCAGTCAAAGGCACAGGCCTCAAGCTCGGCCGCCTGCGCGTCAGAGACCGAGGCCATGATGATCAGGATGCAATCGGCCCCCAATGCGCGGGCCTCGGCCACCTGATAGGGGTCATACATGAAATCCTTGCGCAGGGCGGGCAGGTCCACCGCCTCGCGGGCGGCGACAAGATAGTCATCCGCACCCTGAAAGGACGGCGCATCGGTCAGCACCGACAGGCAGGTCGCGCCCCCGGCCTTGTAGGCGCGGGCGAGGTCCGGAGGATTGAAATCGGCGCGGATCAGCCCCTTGGACGGGCTGGCCTTTTTGATCTCGGCGATCAGGCCGTAACCTTCGCGGCTGGCGGAAATCAGGGCATCGGCAAAGCCACGAGTGGGGGATGCGGCGCGCGCGGCCTCCTCGACCTCGGCAATGGGGCGGGCGGCCTTGCAGGCGGCGATATGGTCGAGCTTGTAGGCTTTGATCTTGTCGAGAATATGCATGAGGGCCTTCTAGGGGATCATCCGCGCGGCGAAAAGCCGGTTTCGGCGACCTTCGCCCCGGACCGGGGAAGGGTCAAGGGGGCGGTGGGTTGAAACCCACCTTACGTTTGAGGGGCTCTGCCCCTCTGGCCCGTTCCGGGCCATTCACCCCGGGATATTTTTGACCCAAAGAAGGGGGCTGGACTCGAGATTCGTCCTTCGTTGGGTTCCAAATAACCTCTGGGGGCCATGTGTTTTCGGGATGGGGGGGGAAGCGGCCCCGAGGGAAGGTGGGTCTTGACCCACCATTCCTGTCAGAGGGGTCGGATCTTCAGCCGCGACAACCGGTTTTCGTCCTTTTCCAGAACTTCGAACCGGAAGCCGTGGAAAGAAAACACCTGCCCCACGGTGGGGATCATCTGCGCCTCGTGGATCACAAGCCCGGCGATCGTGTTCGCCTCGTCATCCGGCAGGGTCCAATCGTGGGCGCGATTCAGGTCGCGGATGGTCATCGCCCCATCGACGATGAAGGACCCATCGGGCGCTTTGGCCACCGGGGCTTCCTCGACCAGGTCGAACTCGTCCGCAATTTCGCCGACGATTTCTTCAAGGATGTCTTCCAGCGTGATCAGCCCCTGAAGCCCGCCGTATTCATCCACCACCAGCGCAAAATGCGACTTGCGCTTGAGGAAGGCGCGCATCTGGTCGTCCAGCGTCGTGGTTTCCGGGACGAAATAGGGTTTCATCGCCACGTCCAGCACGTTGAATTCGGCCAGCCCGCGCGGGTCGATCCGGCCGTTCTTCAACAGCTTGTGCATGGCCCGCAGCAGATCCTTGGCATGGATCACGCCAACGATGTTCTCGGGGTCGTCACGGTAGAGCGGCAGGCGGGTGTGGGGGCTTTCCAGACAGCGCGCCATGATCTCTTCGGCGGGCAGGTCGGCGTCGATCATCTCGATGCCCGAGCGGTGCAGCATTACCTCTTCCACCGTTCGGTCGCCAAGGTCGAGCGCGCCGAGGATACGGTCCCGGTCTTCCTTTTCCACCACCCCTTCGGAATGGCCCAGTTGGAGGGCACCGGCGATTTCTTCGCGCACGGCAAGGATATGGCTGTCGGGGTCGGCCCGCACCCCGAAAAGGCGCAGCACCAGCCGGACAAAGACCCGCACGGCGCTGACCACCGGGGCGAAGATCAGGATTACCCATTGGATCGGGCGGGCCACGCGGGCCGCCACGGTTTCGGCATTGGTGATGGCATAGGTTTTCGGTAGCACCTCGGCGAAGATCAGCACCAGAAGGGTCATCCCAAGCGTCGCCAGCGCGACCCCATTCTGCCCGAAGATCCGGGTCAGTACGGCGGTGGCCAGCGCGGTGGCAAGGATGTTGACCACGTTGTTGCCCAGAAGGATCGACCCGATCAGCCGCTCGCTGTCCTCGGTCACCTTCAGGGCCCGGTCGGCGCCGGCATCCCCCTTGTCAGAGGCCGACCGAAGCTTCCCGCGCGACGCAGCGGTCAGCGCGGTTTCAGAGCCAGAGAAGAAGGCCGACAGGATCAGAAGCACGAGCACCGCGGCGCAGGTGATCCAGAAGGCCGCGTCGAGAAGGGAAAGGTCCATGGGTCCGGAGAAAATTGTTGGGTTCCCTGTTTATGGGGGCAGGGCCGGTCCGCTTCAAGCCTTTGGCGCAGCTTTCCCCAGCGGGTGATGCTCCAGCACCAGATCGCGAAGCCGGTCTTCGAGCACGTGGGTATAGATTTCGGTCGTGGCCACATCCGCATGACCCAGCATCGTTTGGATCGACCGCAGGTCGGCGCCGCCCGCCAGAAGATGGGTGGCAAAGGCGTGCCGGATCGTATGCGGCGTCACCTTGGAAGGGCTGACCCCTGCGGCGACCGCGATATCCTTGATCAGCCGGTAGAACCCCTGCCGCGTCAGATGACCGGCCTTGCCCATCGCCGGGAACAGATGGCGCGAGGCTGGCGTGCCTTGGGCGCGGGCGACCTCCTCTGCCCGGTCCCGTTCCGCCAGCCAGTCGGCCAATGCGGCACGGGCATCGCCGGACAGGGGCACCATGCGTTCCTTGCCGCCCTTGCCCCGGACCAGCAGCATCCGGGGATCACCCCGCGCAGCACTGACCGGCAGCTCGACCAACTCGCTGACCCGCATGCCGGTGGCATAGAGAATCTCCATCAGGCAGCGGTTGCGGGTCGGCTGTCGTCCGTGGTCACGGGCAGCGGCCAAAAGCCTGTCGACCTCCTCGACGCTCAGGGTCTTGGGCAAGGACTTGGACCGGCCGGGCCCCTTGATCCGGATCGCGGGGTTGTCGCCGCGCCAGCCCTCTTCAAAGGCGAAGCGATACAGTTGCTTGATCGCCGACAGGCGGCGGGCGCGGGTGGCGCGGGACAGCCCCTCGGCCTCGCAGTCGATCAGATAGGATTCGACGTGTTCTTGTGTTGCGGTGGCAAAGTGCAGGCCGCGCCGGTCCAGCCAATCGGCGAATTGCAACAGATCGCGTCCGTAGGCCAGTTGCGTATTCGTGGCCGCGTCAAGTTCTGCCGCCTGGGCCTCGAGGAAGGCTTGCACCCAATGGGCCTGGCTGCGGTCTGTTGCCGCCTGTGTCACGGCGCCCGGTCCAGGATCAGGTATTGCAGGGCGGTGCGCCGGGCCAGATCTTCCATCCCGACAGAGCGGAAGAACGACAACCCATCCCGGACCGCCACTGGATCGCCGGATGTGCCTTCGGAAATCAGAGCAATCGCCCGCAAGATCGCCTCTCCCAACCGACCATTGCGGGCGAGGGTGGCAAGGGCATCGGGGGCAGGGTGGCCGGAAAACGCCTCGGCCACGGCCCGTCCGGCGGGGGTATCGGGCGCATCCGACAGCTCCGCCGTGCCCCGCGCCACACCGGCCAGAAACCGGTCTTCCGCAGTCGTGGGCCGATAGGACAGCGCCGCCGATTCATAGGCTGACGACAAAAGACGGACCCGGAAGGCAAGCGCCGCCGCCTCGCCCGTCAGATCGACCGTGGCCAGATGCGCGCTGTAGAGCTGGGCAAAGGGTATCTCGATCCGGGCGGTTTCCATGGCATCAAAGGCCGCCGGCAAGGTTTGTGCGACAGCATCGGCGTTCCGCGCCGCGATGGCGGCATCAAACCGCTGAAACGCCGCCGCCCGGTCCCAGACCCCGCCGGATGCCGCCGGGGTCCGTTCGGTATAAAGCGCCTGAAGCCGGTTCGGGTCGACTGCCCCCACGCGGGCAAGCCGTTCAGCCGCTTCCATCTGGTTGCGCCATCCCGCCGTGTCCCGCAAATCCGCATGGGCAAAGGCGCGGGGCAGGGTGGCCGTGGACAGCCGTTCCCCGATCGCTTCGCGCATCGCGAAGACAAGCGGCGAGGGGCGGGAGGGCGGCGGCAGGGGGCCTTCACCCTCGAACAGGTCCGGGTCAAGGAAGCGGGCCAGAAGCGCGTCTTCTTCGGGCGAAATATCCCCCAGCGCCTCGCCTGTGTTCAGGACAAGGACCGCCGCGTCGAACTGGCCATTGCGGGCAAGGCAGAATATGCGGGCCTGATAGGTCGGGGCGAACTCTGGCTTGCTGCGCAGAAGGGTGCAGGCCTCTTGCTCGGTCCCGGTCAGGAGCGACACGTCGAACCAGCGCCGGAACAGGGCCGGGCTGTCGGGGCCAGCCTCGTCCAGCAGGGCAAGGGCCTGATCCAAGGCCCCAAGGTCCAGAAGCTTGTCGATGCGGGCCAGGAACATGCGCCCGTCCGGCGCGGCCCCCATTGGCGGGTCCGCCTCGACCAGCATCAGCGTGATGATCAGCTCTTGCAGGGCGGGCAGGGTTTCGACCCTTTCGGCATGGATCAGGTCGGTCAAGAGATCGACCGACGACCCCGACCACAGCGACCGGGGCAGGCCCGTCACCTCGGGCGGCAAAAGGCCGATTGCATCGGGCGATACCGCGTCCAGGGGCGCGACGGAGACATCCGGCGCGGTTGCGTCCTGAGATACCGGTGGCTCGCCCGGTACAGGCGGGCGCAAACCGGGCCGTGGGCCAGCGGCAGCAACGGCCGGGGTTTCCACCGACCGTGACAGCCAGTCGATCGCCGACAGGGGCGCACCGCCATCCTGTGCTCCCGCCACGCCCGCAAACCCCGCCAGCAGCGCGGCGGTCAGGCCAAGCGTGCCGTGGGTCCGGGCCACGTCAGTCCACCTCAAGCGTCACAGGTGCCACGATATCCTGCGTGGGCGCGGCAAAGTCCGCAGGGAAAAAGATCGGCCCGGCATAGGCGTAGATCACAAGCCCGATCGCGGCCAGAACCGCGAGGATCAACAGGTATTTTATCAGCCGCCAGATCATCTTGGCACGTGCCCCTTTCTGCCTCTGCCCAGTTGGCCGGTTGTCCCCCGGCCTTTTGCCCATCCTGCCGACATTTGCGGTCAGTGGTTCGTTTATATATGGCCTTTTCGGCAAGTTCACGCCATTGAAGGGCTAAATTCAAGGGGTGCGCGGGGGGATGCCGATCATTTGACCCCGCCCAGTCAGGGGTTTTCGGCAAGATGGGCATTGCAGGCAGGCAGAACGGGGTGACGGGCGGGATGATCCTGCATCGGACCGTTGTGTTGGTGGGCATGATGGGCTGCGGAAAATCCGCCGTGGGGCGCAGCCTTGCTGCCCGTCTGGGCGTGCAACTGCTTGATTCGGATGCCGAGATCGAACGCGCGGCCAATGCCACCATCTCCGAGATATTTGCCCGCGACGGAGAGCCGTTCTTTCGCGACCGCGAGGCCGAGGTGATTGCCCGGCTTCTGTCCGGTCCGCCCTGCATCCTGTCGACCGGCGGCGGCGCTTTCCTTGCCGAGCGGAACCGACAGGCGATCCATGACAAGGGGGTCGCGGTCTGGCTGGACGCGTCTGTCGATCTCTTGTGGGAACGGGTAAAGCACAAAGACACCCGTCCGCTGCTGCGCACTGACAACCCGCGCAAGACGCTGGAAGAGATTTTCGCAACCCGGGTGCCGGTCTATCAACTGGCTGACCTGCGGGCGGAAACCCTGCCGGAATACTCTATCGAAGAAACCACCGACCGGGTGATCGAGGTCTTGCTGACCCGCCCCGACGTGCTGGAGAAGACATGATGCAAGACAGCGTTCACGTCGGCCTGCCGGGCCGGGAATATGACATCCTGATCGGACCGGGGTTGCTGGCGGAGGCAGGCAAGCACCTGTCGCCCCATCTGCGCCGCCCGAAGGTCGCCATCGTGACCGATGAACGGGTCGCGGCGGCCCATCTTGCGACGCTTGAGGCCGCACTGGAGGCCGAAGGGATCACCCACGCCGCGCTGGCCCTGCCGGCAGGTGAGGCGACCAAGGGCTGGACTCAATTTTCCCGCACCGTCGAATGGCTCTTGGAGCAGAAGATCGAACGCGGCGATCTGGTCGTGGCCTTCGGCGGCGGGGTCATCGGTGATCTGGCCGGTTTTGCCGCCGCCGTGGTCCGCCGGGGCGTCCGCTTTGCCCAGATCCCCACAACCCTGCTGGCACAGGTGGACAGTTCCGTTGGCGGCAAGACCGGGATTAACACGGCGCAGGGCAAGAACCTTGTCGGTGCCTTCCATCAGCCGGTCCTGGTTCTGGCCGATACCAGCCTTCTGGACACCCTGCCGCCGCGCGATTTTCTGGCGGGCTATGGTGAGGTGGTGAAATACGGGCTTCTGGGCGACGCAGCGTTCTTTGACTGGCTCGAGGTGAACGGCCCCAAGGCCGCGGCCGGGGATATGGCCGCGCGGGTCCATGCCGTGACCCGGTCCTGCCAGATGAAGGCCGAGATCGTCATGCGGGATGAGACCGAACAGGGCGACCGCGCACTGCTGAATCTCGGGCATACCTTCTGCCACGCGCTGGAAGCGGCCACCGGCTATTCCGACCGGCTGTTGCACGGCGAAGGCGTTGCCATCGGCTGCGCACTGGCATTTGAGACCTCGGCCCGGCTGGGTCTGTGCAGTCAGGAAGACCCAAGCCGGGTCCGGTCGCATCTGAAAGCAATGGGGATGAAGACCGATCTTGCCGATATTCCCGGCGACCTGCCGGACGCCGCCGCACTGCTGGAGCTGATGGGGCAGGACAAGAAGGTGGTCGATGGCACCCTGCGGTTCATCATGGCCCGTGGGATCGGCGCGGCTTTTGTCACCTCGGATGTGCCGCGTGATGTGGTTCTGTCGGTCCTGGGCGACGGACTCGTCGGGCGATGAAGCCGCTGTCAGAACTGACCGAGACCGATGAGCCGTTCATTGCCACGCTGGAGTCGTGGATATCCGATTGGGGTGGGAATGTGCGGTTGCATGCCCCCGATCCGGCCCGCGCCGATCAAAACCTGCTGAGATTGCAGGTCACGCGCCGGTCGCCCCTGGGGGCGCAGGTCCATGACACGGGCGGGATCGAGATAGACCATGGCTGGCTCCGCCTGTTCGGAAGCGCTGCTGGCGGGCCGCTCCCGGACATTCTGGAGTTGGGCGCGAGTCTGGGCCTGACCGCCGATAGCGGCGCCTTGCTCATCGGTGCGGATGTGATTGGTGGGCTTTTTGCGATCAATGGCGGTGGCCTGCCCGACGCCAAGCTGGGTGAGGTCTGCTACTTTGCGCCCGATACCAATGCATGGGAGTCTATGGGCCTGAAGCATTCCGGCTTTGTTGAAGCGATGCTGTCGGGCGTATCGGAGAAGTTCTACAAGGCGTTCCGCTGGAGCGGCTGGCAATCAGATGTCGCAGCCCTGCCGCCTGACCGCGTGATGACATTCTACCCGCCGCCCGGTACGGTGGAGTTCGGACCAGAAACCTCCAGCCGCCGGGCTGTTCCCTTTGCAGAAATCTGGCCTGAAAACGCATTCAGGCCGGGAACGCCCCCGGCCTGAGAACTCGCCGTCGCGGCCCCTCGTTCAGAACGGGATTTCGTCGTCCATGTCGGACCGGCCACCGCCGCCGCTTCCAGCGCCACCGCCCGACGGGCCGCTGTCGTAGCCGCCGCCCCCGTAGCCGCCGCCGCCATAGCCGCCCCGGTCATCGGAATAGCCACCGCCGCCGCCGCCGCCGTTGTTGTCACCCCGGCCATCCAGCATGGTGATTTCCCCACGATAGGGGCGCAGGACAACCTCGGTCGAATAGCGGTCTTGCCCGGACTGGTCCTGCCATTTGCGGGTTTCCAGCTGGCCCTCGATATAAACCTTGGACCCCTTGCGCAGATACTGTTCCGCCAGACGCACCAGCGGTTCCGAGAAGATCGCGACGGTGTGCCATTCGGTCCGTTCGCGGCGTTCGCCGGTGTTGCGGTCTTTCCAGTTTTCCGAGGTGGCGATGCGCAGGTTCGCGACCTTGCCGCCGTTCTGGAAATTTCGAATTTCAGGGTCGCGGCCCAGGTTTCCGATCAGGATGACTTTGTTTACGGATCCGGCCATGCGGCACCCCCCTTCGAATCTTGCTGTCTTGCTTTGCCCTGTTACATCACCCCGACATGGTTAATGGAAGGCTAATCTGCCAATCCGGGGGCGGCAGACCGCCGGTCAGATTGGAAAGACTGGCAATTGCAGGCATCCTGCCCTACCTTTCGCAAGGTTTGTGGTGACGGACGGATTGGCGCCGATGAGTTGGGATATGGGACGAGGCCGGGTATTGGCCTACATCTGCGGTTGTGCCGCTGCCCTAGGGGCGGCAGCGCCCGTATCGGCGGAAACTTTTTCCAGTCGGAACCGCCTGCAATTGTTCCAGTCCCAGCTTGACGTCCTCGATGGGCGGGCGGCCGAACAATATTCCAACTCTGTCCGCCTGCAACCGACCGAACCCGTCGTCCCCGGCGCAGGTAGCCCCCCATATACAGGAACCTACCGCGGCCCCTATCTGGACATGGCGCGGTCGGCGGCGCTGCGTCACGGTATCCCGACGGACCTGTTCTTGCGGCTTGTTCAGCAGGAAAGCGGGTGGAACGCAGGCGCAGTGTCACCCAAAGGAGCAATTGGATTGGCACAGCTGATGCCCGCCACGGCGCGACGCCTTGGGGTGGACCCCACCGATCCCTACGAAAACCTGGACGGCGGTGCCCGCTACCTGCGGCAGCAGTATGATACGTTCGGGTCATGGCGGCTGGCGCTTGCCGCCTATAACGCCGGACCAGAGGCCGTGCGCCGCCACGACGGGATACCTCCTTACCGAGAAACCCAGAATTACGTGCAGGTGATCTGGGGCAGCTGACCCGGTCCGGTCAGACGTGCATCCCGGCGGCGTAATAATACTCGATCGTCGCAGTCGAATGCCGCGCCTGCGCCAGAAGCGCATCCAGTTTGCGGCCCTCGCCCCATGCAATCGCCGCATCCGGGGCAAGGGTCTTTAGCCCGATGTTGGGACGCACCAGCCGAAGCGCAAGACTGTCGAGCGTTCCGCCATCACGCGCAGTATCGCAGGCGGTCTGGCTGGGATGGTTGATGTGGTAGTACCCGTGCGACGGCATATCCTCGCGATTGATCGCACCACCCCCCATCGCCGTCATCAGGGTTTGCTGGGTGTGCGGGTTCCACACGTGCGGGTCGGCGTTGACGATATCATGGGACAGCGTGGTAAAGGCACTGCGCAGGGCGTCACTATCCTGCCGTTTGATGTCCCAGACGACGAAATGACCTGACATTTATTCCTCCTGAAATGCGTGTTGGCCGCGCGGTAGAACCGCAGCGCCCGTTCAATAATGCAACAACTCCACCCGCTGGGGGTGGAGTTGTCAACGTTCTTTCCCTTGTAGGCGCCGCCGCTATTCCGCAGCGACCTCGATCACCGGTTCCATTTCGGCAAAGTCGTTTGCCGAAAGGTGACATTTGATCTGATGCCCGTTGTCGAGCGTCTGGACCGGCGGCACCTCTTTTTCGCAAAGCCCGCCCGCGACCTTGGACTTCCAGCGGCAGCGGGTCTGGAACGGGCAGCCCGTCGGCGGGTTCATGGCCGAAGGAATGTCGCCTTCCAGCACGATGTGCTTTTTCTTCACATGGGTGTCGGCGATGGGCACGGCGGACAAAAGCGCCTCGGTATAGGGGTGATAGGGCGGGGCGAAGACCTGATCGGTCGTGCCCAGTTCAACCACATGGCCCAGATACATCACCATGACACGGTCGGACAGATAACGGACGATGGACAGATCGTGGCTGATGAACAGAAGCGTCGTTTTCTCGCGCCGCTGGATTTCCATCAGCAGGTCCGTGACCGCCGCCTGCACCGACACGTCCAGCGCCGAAACCGGTTCGTCCGCGACCACGATCCGGGCGCCGCCCGCAAAGGCGCGTGCAATCCCGACCCGCTGCTTCTGACCGCCTGAAAGCTGGCGCGGCATCCGGTCGGCAAAGGCGCGGGGCAATTTCACCAGATCCAGAAGTTCGAGCATCTTGGTCTTCCGCTCGGCATCGGACTTGCCGATCTTGAAAATCTCCAGCGCCCGGATGATCTGCCGCCCCACCGTCATCGACGGGTTGAGCGTGTCAAACGGATTCTGGAACACCATCTGCACGTCGGCAACGGTCTTGGTGTCCCGATCCTGAATGGCGGTGCCCTGAATTTCAGAGTTATCCAGCAGAATCTTTCCGTCGGTCGCCGTTTCCAGCCCCATCAGCACCTTGGCAAAGGTGGATTTGCCGCAGCCGGATTCGCCCACGATCGCAAGGGTTTCAGATTCGCGGGCTTCGAACGACAGCGTCTCGTTGGCTTTGACGACCTTCTTGTCGCCGCCGCCGAACAGCGCGTTCGCCGCCACCTCGTAGTATTTCTTGAGGTTGTCCATTTTCAGGACCGTGCGGCCGATCTCGCCCTTTTCCTTGACCTCGGACACCTGAATTGGCGCGTCCCAGTCGATTTCCGTGAACTTCAGACAGCGGCTTTCGTGCCGTTCGTCCCCTTCTACCGGCGCCATCTTGATGTCGGTCGCATCACAGCGCCCGGCTTCGAAATAATCGCAGCGCGGGCCAAAGTTGCACCCGTTGGGCCGTTCATGGGGCAGGGGGAAGTTGCCCGGGATCGCCACCAGCGGCCGCGCATTCTTGTCCGCCCCCGGAAGCGGGATCGACCGGAACAGGGCCTGTGTATAGGGGTGGCGCATCTGGTCGAACACGTCTTCGATGCTGCCGCGTTCCACTGCCTCGCCCGAATACATCACGCAGATCCGGTCGCAGGTTTCCAGCACAAGCCCAAGGTTGTGCGAGATGAACAGCATGGAGGTGCCGTATTTCTTGCCAAGGTCCTTCACAAGATCGACCACAGCGGCCTCCACCGTCACATCCAGCGCGGTTGTCGGCTCGTCAAGGATCAGAAGCGACGGTTTCGACATAAGCGCCATGGCGATGACGATCCGCTGCTGCTGCCCCCCTGACAACTGGTGGGGATAGCTTTTCAGCATCCGTTCCGGGTCGGGCAGTTTCACGTCCGTCACGACCTCAAGCGCGCGCTTGTAGGCTTCTTCCTCGGACACGCCCTCGTGGATCATCGGGACTTCCATCAGTTGCTTACCGATGCGCATCGCCGGGTTGAGCGAGGCCATCGGCTCCTGATAGATCATCGCGATTTCGGACCCGCGAATGTCGCGCAGTTCCTCGGGCGACATGGCGCATAGGTCGCGACCCTTGAACTTGATGGAGCCACCGACGATCCGGCCGTTGACCCCAAGGTCCTGCATAACCCCCAGCGCCACGGTGGATTTGCCGCAGCCGGATTCGCCGACAAGGCCCAGCGCCTCGCCCGGCATCACCTTGGCGGAAAAGTCCATGACGGCGGGGATTTCCCGCAACCGGGTGAAGAAGCTGATCGAAAGCTTGTCGATCTCGAGGATCGGGCCGTCATAATCCCATTTGGTCATGGTCCGTCTCCTTAGTCCTTGAGGCTTTCTTCGCGCAGGCCGTCAGCCAGCAGGTTCAGACCCAGAACAAGGGTCAGAAGCGCGAAGGCGGGCGGCAGGGCAGGGTGGATATAGGCGACCATCAATTTGCGCCCTTCGTTGATCGTGGACCCCCAGTCCGGGCTATCCGGCGGAAGGCCAAGGCCGAAGAAGCCCAGGGTTCCCAGAAGGATGGTGGTATAGCCGATGCGCAGGCAGAAATCGACGATCAGCGGCCCGCGCGCGTTGGGCAGGATTTCCCACAGCATGATGTACCACGGGGTTTCCCCACGGGTCTGCGCGGCGGCCACATAGTCGCGGGTCTTGATGTCCATCGCCAGACCCCGGACGATCCGGAACACCGTGGGCGAGTTCACGAAAACCACCGAGACGAAAACCACCAGAATGCCCGGCGCGATGTCGAAGAAATCCAGCGGCCAGAAGTCGATCTTGGAGGCAACTGCGTTGATCGCGGAGGCATAAATCAGGAACAGCGGGATCAGCACCACGGCAAGCCGGATGTAATTTTGCTGAGGCTGGGTCTTGTAGCGGGAATGGATCAGCACACCGAAGAAGATCAGCGGGAAGAAGAACAGCACCGTCGCCATGTATTGCGGCAGGCCAGTAAGGGTGATTTCGGGTGTCACCAGTAGGTAGAACAGCAGGATCACCGGGAAGGCCAGCACAAGGTTGGCGATGAAAGACAGGATCGCGTCCAGCTTGCCGCCGAAATAGGCGGCCGGCAGGCCCAGCGTGATCCCGACCATGAAGGCGAACAGGGTCGCCATCGGCGCGATCAGCACCACGATGCCCGATCCGTAGACCATCCGGCTGAACACGTCGCGGGCAAGGTTGTCGCCACCCAGAAGGTAATGTGCACCCGGTCCCCAGACCTCGGCCCCCGGAACGGCGGTGCCGGGCACCTTGTTCTTCAGGCCAGACACCTGGGTCAGCGGTTCGTGGGTCGGGATCCATTCAAGCGCTGCGCCGAAAATGGCGGTGTAGACCCAGAACATGACCAACCCGAAACCGATCATCCCGATGGTGCTGTCGAACAGCTTGCCATAGAGGCCCAGCTTGCGCTTGAACGTGATCGACAGGACATAGGTCGCGACGAGCGCGATCCAGACCGGCGTGAACTGTTTGGCCATTGCGCCGACGATCCCGGCAGAGCCATAGGGCATGATCATGCCGCCGACGATATAGGCGATGGCAATGGCGATCAGTCCCAGCAACAGCCACTTGTTGAGGCTTTCAACAGTCCCCAGAACACCGCCCTGCTTTTGCAGGGTGCCGTCCGGGTTCGATTGCAGGGTGACCGGCGCGGCGAAGAACGACAAAACGATCTGTGCGACGGTCAGGACGATGAAGAACCCGGCAACGGCGAAAAGGATCGGGTCCAGAATGGTGCCCAGCGCACCGGTCCATGTAAGATTATCCATGGCTGCGCCTCCTTATGAAATGCGAATGCGGGGGTTCAGGAACACATAGCCGATATCGGAAATCAGCTGCGTGATCAGAACGACGAAAACCGACACGACCGAAAGGCCCAGAAGCAATTCGATGTCGTTGTTCCCGGCGGCCTGCACCAACGTCCAGCCGAAGCCCTTGTAGTTGAACAGGGTCTCGACGATGACGACCCCGTTCAGCAACCAGGGGAACTGGAGCATGATGACAGTGAAGGGCGCGATCAGCGCGTTACGCAGCGCGTGCTTCATCACGATGTTGCGGAAGCTCACACCCTTCAGCCGCGCGGTGCGGATGTATTGGGCGGTCATCACCTCCGCCATCGAGGCACGGGTCATCCGGGCGATATAGCCGGTTCCATAGAGCGCAATGGTCAGGACGGGCAGGGTGAAGTTGGCGAACGTGATGTCATCCATCGCCGATGTGGCCGAGCCGTTGAACCATTTCAGCCCCACAGCCGAAGAGGTGAAGATCGCAATGAACACGACGCCCGACACATATTCCGGGGTTGCCGTGGTGGTAATGGCGACGGTGGACAGCGACCGGTCCAGTTTGGACCCCTCGCGCATCCCGGCCAGAACCCCGATGATCAGCGCGGCGGGCACCATGACCAGCATGACGAACATCATCAGCCATCCGGTCAGGCCCAGTCGGGTCGAGATGATCCCGGAGACGTCATCCTTGAAAACCGTGGAGAAACCCCAATCCCCTTGCAGGACCCCGCAGAACCGGGGCGCTTCTTCGATGCTCATGTCGGCATCCTTGCAGCGGCTGCGCAGTTCCCCGTCGGTGCCTTCGATCACCGGCGTCGGCAGCACGCCAAGCCACTGGCCGTACTTCAGGACGACGGGCTGCGTATAGCCCCGATTATCAAGCCACTGAGAAACCTCGGCGTCCGACATACGTTGGCTGCCCTGCGTCTTGGCCAGCTTTTCAAGGTTTGGATAGAGATTGGTCAGAAAGAATACGACGAAGGTCAGGCAGAGTGCGGTAAGCACCATCAGACCGACGCGCCGTAGGATGAACGCTCCCATGGGAGTCCCCCGGTTGGTAGACCGGCACCTTTTCGATGCCCGTTTATTTCAGTCTGTCGCGGCCGCGCGGGCAATCGCCCCCGCCGTCACGAAAACCCCCACCCCGGCTGACCCGGGATGGGGGTGTCTTTCGCGCCGTTATCAGGCGGCAAGACCCAGCTTGTGCACGTGGATCTCGAACGAGGGGTGCATGTCTGCGCCCACAACGCCCGGACGGAAGTGACGATAGAGCGAGCGCCAGTAGGATTGGATGATCACCGCGTCGTTCTGGAACACGGTTTCGATCTTTTCCATCACCTCGCGACGGGTGTCGGCATCGGCGATCGACATGGCCTGATCCAGCAGCGCGTCGAACTCGGGGTTTGCATAGCCCGCTTCGTTCCACGGCACACCCGACTTGTAGGCCAGCGCCAGAACCTGAACGCCCAAGGGGCGGTGGTTCCATTCGGTGGCCGAGAACGGGTATTTCGCCCAGTCATTCCAGAAGGTCGACCCGGGCAGAACTGTCCGCTTGATGTTGATGCCAGCATCGCGCACCTGCGCGGCAACTGCGTCGCCAGTGTTCTTGTTGAACCCGTCATCCAGCGTGATCAGCTCATGCTCGAAATCGGCCATGCCGGCTTCGGCCATCAGCGCGGCGGAACCGGCCGGGTCATACTTCGGACGACCGATGTCGGCATATTCCGGGTGCACCGGGGCAACGTGGTGGTTGTCGGCCTGAACGCCCAGACCCGAATAGCCGAGTTCGAGAACAACAGCGTTGTCCACGGCCTGGCTGATGGCCTGGCGCACGCGGAGGTCGGCATAGGGCTTCATGCCGTCAACTTCGGTCTGCTGGTTGAAGCGGACGACGACGGTCGCGCCGGTGACCACTTCGGATTTTTCCCAGCCGATCGCATCAACAATGTCGATGAATTCATCGTTGTTCTGATACAGCATGTCGACTTCGCCGGAATCCACCGCGGCAATCCAGGTTGCCGGGTCGGTGCCGTAGTCGATGAATTCGATCGAATCCAGCGCCCCACCGGCATAGCCGTCAACCGAGTTGCCCCAGTAGTCGTGGTCGGCGTTCTTGGTCAGCACGCCCTTGACGCCAACCTCGAGGCTGGTCGGCAGGAAGGCGCCGGTGCCGATCGGGGTGCCCATGATATCGTCAAGGTTGGTGTCCGGGTGCACAACGGCGGCCGGGTAGTCGGCCATGCCCGGGATGATCGAGATATCCGGTGCCGGCAGGGACAGCTTGATGGTGTGGCTGTCGACGACGGTGATCGCGCCCTCGCGGGCCACGCCGGTTTCAGCGTCGATGAGCGACCCCATCCGGGTGGCCATCGAGTTGCCTTCCACGCCGCTGTCACACCAGTAGTTGATGACCCAGGCCACGTGATCGGCGGTCAGTTCGTCACCGTTGTTCCAGGTCACGCCCTTGCGCACGTTCAGCACGTATTCGGTGGCGTCGTCGTTCGCAGTCCAGCCTTCCAGAAGCATCGGACGGAAGGTGCCGTCGCGGTTGTATTCCACGAGGTATTCCAGCCAACCGCGGCAGAAGTTCGAAATCTGGGTCCAGTCCCAGGTCCGGGGATCTTTCAGCGCGCGCACTTCCTGCTGAATGCGCAGCGTCCCACCGGCTTGCATGTGCGCGGCGGCTTCAACCGGGGCCTGCAGGCCCAGAAGGCCATAGGCTGCCGTGGCGCTCACGCCAAGCGCGGTCGTCCGGGCAAGGAATTCGCGGCGATCCATTTTGCCGGCTTTTTCCTCTTCCGCGTACATATACGCGGCCGGATGAAGATCCTTGTTGAGTTCTGTCATGTCAGTTTCTCCCTGCGACATGTATTGTTGTCCACCAGGCCGGGTTCCCGGAACGGCGGCGCCACCAGGGTGGCGTCTTCACTGACGTGGGATCGTGATGCCGCAACATCCTCGTTGCGGCACTAACGCAATAAGATTGCGTCTTTCCTCCCGTGTCGGGAACATTGCGCAACTTTTTCGACGCAACGTCAATGACCTTCATCAGGTTTTCTGATCACAAAAGCGACGTTGGACCGTTATGTTTGCGACATGCCCGATGTATGCAATTGCATGCGGAAGCAGCCCACGTCGGACCTGCCTATCGGGGATTTGCAATCGGTCCCAAACGGCGGAAGGCCGATGGCGTCTGCCCGGTGGCGCTGTGAAACGCGCGGCTGAAATAGGCGGGAGAGGTAAAGCCAAGATTGGCCGCGATCGCCTGCACCGGCTGCCGGGTTTGCCGCAGCAGCATCCGTGCTTCGAACAGGGTTCGGTCATTCAGAATGGCAAGGGCGGATTTGCCGCAGGTCTGCTTGCAGCAGCGGGTCAGATGGGTGGGCGTCACCCCAAGCGCGGCAGCATATTCCGCGACCCCCTTGGACGATCTGAAATCCCGGTCCACCAGATCGGAATAGGCCGCGACCAGTTTCGCGGCGGCGCTGGTCGTGCGGTCCTTGCCGGCCGGCTCCTGTTCGGCCTGAAGGTCCATCTGCCGTTCGAACAGCACCGACAACAGGCCAAGATGGTAATGGGCCGCGCGGCTGTGTCCCGAGCGGGCCGAGACGAGTTCCCGTTCCAGATTGTCGAACAACTGGGCCAGTTCCTTTTGTCCAAGCACATCGCGCAACCGCAGATGCACCGGTTCGTCCGGCCATTCGGCAGCCATGGCGGCGGGAATGGTCAGCATCTGGCCAAAAACCGTCGGCCCGACCTCGAATCCATACATGGTGCGAGCGGGGATGAAGATCAGGTTGTTCGGCCCATAGCCGCGCGTCAGACCGGCGATGGTGATCCGCCCCTGACCTTTCCCGATGTACAAAAGCCGGGGAGAGCTGTGGCTGCGCATCGCCTCGGTCCGCCATTTGCCGGTGGACGAATTGTAGCCGACCGCGGTCAGCGACAGGCGATTGGCCAAAGCCGGATCCTGAAAGTCCATGTCCCATCCCCTCGACACGTGTTCGATATGTGCAAGTTTGGACCGGGCGCGCCTGTAAAACAACGGCAGAACCGGGCGGAAACAGTCAATTTCCGGGGATTACCCTGTGGATAACTTCTGTATCTTTTCCCATCCGGCCATTCGGGCCCGAAACCAAGTTCTTTGACGCTTGGCATATTGGCGGCTGGCGATGATGGCGCGCTCGCGCGCGTCTTCAAGCGTGATCTCGCCTTTCAGATGCGCGATCAGCTCGGGCGCGCCGATGGCCTTGGACGACAGATGTGCCGGGTTCCAATTGGGCAGCATCGCTTGTGCCTCTTCCAGCGCGCCTTGGGACAGCATCATGTCGAACCGCCGGGCAATCCGGTCGTTCAGCCATTCTTTTTCCGGCATCAAGACCACGCAATGGGCCTGATCGGCGGGCAGAAGCGGTGGCGGTGTGTCGGCCTGCCAGTCCGCGATCCCGCGCCCGGTGGCGCGCAGCACCTCCCACGCCCGTTGAACGCGGGCGCGGTTGTTCAGGTCGATCCGGTCGCGGCTGCGGGGGTCAAGGTCGGCCACAAGCCGGGGCAGGGGAATCGTGTCGGCCTCTGCCCGGATATCTGGCGGGGTTGCGGGGATCTCGGCCAACCCTTCGGTCAGCGCTGTTAGATAGAGCCCGGTTCCCCCGACGATGATTGGCCGCTCCGGCCCGGACAAAAAGGGGGTTACGTCGCGCAGCCAGTGGCCCACGGAATAGTCCGCGTCATAGGGCAAATGACCATAAAGCGCGTGCGGCGCGACCGCCTCTTCGTCCCGGCTGGGCCGGGCGGTCAGGATGCGCCAACCGTCGAAGATTTGCAGCGCGTCGGCATTCACCACGATCCCGCCCGACCCCGCCGCGATCGCCAGCGCCAGCGCCGACTTGCCCGAGGCAGTCGGCCCGGCAATCACCACTGGCAGGTCCGCCGGAATGGCGGACAGATCAAGGCCTGTGTCGCTCATCTGATCCCCTGTTGTCCGCGTTGCCCCCCGTTGGGGCGGGAAAAACCGCCACGCGCGGCCCGCAGCTTATTGAACCCGCGCCCCTTTTCATACATCTTGCGCCCGGAAGAAAGCACCCCCCAAGTTTTGGAAGGCCCCGCCATGACCGACACAAGCGACGACACCGGAAAAACCACCTTCAACCGCGTCATGCTGAAGATTTCCGGGGAGGCGCTGATGGGGGACACGGCATTCGGCCTGCATCCGCCAACGGTCGAGCGGATCGCCCGCGAAGTGAAATCGGTCCACGACATGGGCGTCGAGATTTGCATGGTCATCGGCGGCGGCAACATTTTCCGCGGTCTTCAGGGCAGCGCCCAGGGGATGGAGCGGACAACCGCCGACTACATGGGGATGCTGGCCACGGTGATGAACGCGCTGGCCATGCAATCTGCGCTGGAAGGGCTGGGGGTCTTCACCCGCGTCATCAGCGCCATCCGCATGGACGAGGTGGCCGAGCCCTATATCCGCCGTCGCGCCGTCCGCCACCTTGAAAAGAAACGGGTCTGCATCTTTGCCGCCGGTACCGGCAACCCCTATTTCACCACCGACACCGCCGCGACCCTGCGGGCCAACGAAATGAACTGCGAGGCGATCTTCAAAGGCACCAAGGTGGACGGGGTCTATAACAAGGACCCAGTGAAACACGCCGATGCCACACGCTATGACACGGTCAGCTATGATGACGTGTTGCAGAAACGACTTGGCGTCATGGATGCCTCTGCCATCGCCTTGGCCCGCGACAACGACCTGCCGATCATCGTTTTCAGTTTGGATGAACCCGGCGGGTTCAAGGGCATTCTGGCCGGTGAAGGCACCTACACCAAGGTCCACGGATAGCGCCTGCACAAGCGCTGCACGATCCCGGGGGCGGATGGTCTATACATTTGCCCCCTCGTGGACTAAACCCTTTCGCAATCAACTGCCCCAAGAAGAGTGAGCAGAGCAGATGTCCGATGATTTCGAACTCGATACCGATGACCTGACCCGCCGCATGGACGGAGCGCTTGCCGCGTTGCGCACTGAATTCGCATCCTTGCGGACCGGCCGTGCCTCGGCCTCTATGCTGGAGCCGGTTCAGGTGGATGCCTACGGCCAGATGACCCCGATCAATCAGGTCGGCACCGTGAACGTGCCCGAACCGCGCATGGTCACGATCAACGTCTGGGACAAGGGGCTTGTCGGCAAGGTGGAAAAGGCGATCCGGGAAAGCGGGCTGGGGATCAATCCGCAGCTGAACGGCACCATCATCATGCTGCCGATCCCGGAGTTGAACGAGGAACGCCGCCGCGAGCTGACCAAGGTCGCCGGCAACTATGCCGAACACGCCCGTGTGGCAATCCGCAACCTGCGTCGCGACGGGATGGATCAGGTCAAGAAGGCCAAGGCCGATGGTCTGTCCGAGGACGATCAGAAGTTCTGGGAATCCGAAGTTCAGGACCTGACCGACACCTACGTCAAGAAGATCGACGCGATGCTGGAAACCAAGCAAGCCGAGATCATGCAGGTCTGACGGGTTACCCCGTCGCGTAAAAAGGAAGTGGTGATGGCGAAAGACAGCCAGAAAAACGGCCCGCGTCACGTCGCCATCATCATGGACGGCAACGGCCGCTGGGCGCAGATGCGCGGGCGGCCGCGTCTTTTCGGGCACCACGCCGGGGCCAAACGGGTCCGCGAGATCGTGGAATCCTGTCCCGAACTGGGCGTCAAGTATTTGACGATCTTCGCCTTTTCGACCGAGAACTGGAAACGCACCCAGACCGAAGTTGCCGGTCTGATGAAGCTGTTCAAACGCTACATCCAGCGCGAGGCCCGCGACCTGTTCGAGGCGGGTGTCCGGGTCCGGTTTATCGGCGACCGGGTGAAACTGGCCGACGATCTGGTGGACCTGATGGACCACCTGGAACTGCTGACCGAGAAGAACGACAAATGCCACCTGACCGTCGCCATCAACTATGGCGGCCGGGACGAGGTGACCCGCGCGGCCAAGCGGCTGGCCTATGAGGTCGAACAGGGCCGCCTGTCCTACAAGGACGTGGACGCCGAAACGCTGGCGAAATTCCTTGATACCCATGTGCTGCCCGACCCCGACCTTGTGATCCGCACCAGCGGCGAAGCACGGATTTCCAACTTCCTACTCTGGCAATCGGCCTATGCGGAATACGAATTCGTCGATACGCTCTGGCCGGATTTTACCCGCGCCGAATTTGCCCGCGTGGTCGGCAATTTCTCGGGCCGGGATCGCCGGTTCGGCGCGGTGCGAGAGGCCGATGTCAACTGAGGGCGGCAACTGGACCGACCTTCGGGCGCGGGTTCTGTCCGCGCTGGTGATGGTCGTGATCGGCGCCGGGGCGATCTGGGCCGGGGGGCTTGCACTTGCCGCGCTTGGGGTGGTTGTGACCGGGCTGATGATCTGGGAACTGGCCCGGATGGTGATCCCCGACAACAGCGCCAAGCATGTGGCCGCGGGTGCGCTTGGGGCCGTGTTCATGGCGCTCGCGTTTTGGCCCGGCGGCCTGCCATCTTTCCTGTTGTTCTTAGCCGTTCCAGCGCTTCTGGCCTCGGAGGGCCGGAAACTGCGCCTTTGGGTGCCGCTCTATGCCTATGGCCTACAAATGGCGGTCTGGTATCTGGTAATGCTGCGCGGGGCCGATGGCGGGTTGTTCGCGATCATTTGGGTCGTGCTGGTGATCGTCGCGTCTGACGTTATGGGCTATTTCGCGGGCCGGACGATGGGCGGGCCGAAATTCTGGCCGCGCGTCAGCCCCAAGAAGACTTGGTCGGGGACTATCGCGGGCTGGGTCGGGGCCGGGTTGATCGGCTGGGCCCTGGTCGTATTCGATGGCGCCCCGGCGATCCTGATCCTGATGTCGATCCTGACCGCCTTTGCCGGGCAGATGGGCGATATCGCCGAAAGCGCGATCAAGCGGGCGACCGGCATCAAGGACAGTTCAAACCTGATCCCCGGCCACGGCGGCCTTCTGGACCGCTTCGATGCGCTGGCCGGGGCATGGCTGTTCCTGCTTCTGTTCAACATGCTGTTTTCCGGGGCCTGACGTGCGGCGGATTTCGGTCTTTGGGGCAACCGGCAGCATCGGGCAGAACACGCTCGACCTGATTGCCCGTGACCCGGACCGGTATGACGTGGTTGCGCTGACCGGCGGGCAGAACATCGACCAACTGGCCCGCGATGCAATCCGGTTCCGCGCGGATGTGGCCGTTACCGCCGACCCGGCGCTATTGCCCGCGTTGCGCGACAGGCTTGCCGGAAGCGGGGTTGAGGCGGCAGCGGGCGAGCCCGCGTTGATCGAGGCCGCGCAGCGCCCCGCCGATTGGGTCATGTCCGCTATTGTCGGGGCCGCGGGCCTGCGCCCGGGGATCGAAGCGGTCCGACAAGGGGCGACGCTGGCGCTGGCCAATAAGGAATCGCTGGTCTGCGCCGGTCCGATCCTTACGGCCGAGGCCGCCGCGCATGGCGCCCGCATCCTGCCAGTCGACAGCGAACATTCCGCCGTGTTCCAGGCCTTGATCGGAGAAGACCTCGCCGCCGTGGAACGGGTGATCATCACCGCGTCCGGCGGCGCATTCCGTGACTGGTCATTGGAGGACATGGCCCGCGCCACCGTCGCGCAGGCCTCGGCCCATCCAAACTGGGCAATGGGGCAGCGGATCACCATCGACAGCGCGTCGATGTTCAACAAGGCGCTGGAAGTCATTGAAGCGCATGAATTTTTCGGCCTCACGCCGGATCAGATCGAGGTGCTGGTGCATCCCGAAAGCCTTGTTCATGCGCTGGTTGGGTTTCAGGATGGGGCGCTGATGGCCCATGTCGGCCCCCCTGATATGCGCCACGCCATCGGGTTCGCCCTGAACCACCCAAACCGGCACCCCCTGCCGGTCGAGCGTCTGGACCTTGCCAAGATCGGGCAACTGACCTTTCGCGCGCCAGATGAGGCCCGCTATCCCGCGCTGCGCCTTGCCCGCGAGGTGATGGAAACGGGCGGCTATGCGGGGGCGGCCTTCAACGCCGCGAAAGAGGCCGCTCTGGATGCGTTCATCGCCGAAAAAATCGGGTTCATGGACATGTCCGGGGTCGTGGAAGACACGCTCGCCCAAATCTCTCCCGATCTGGGGCTGCAAAATGCCCCGATGTGCCTAGATAGGGTGGCAGAGATCGACACGCAGGCCCGGCGGATCGCCGCCGCGCTTGCCCAAAAGAATTAGACCAAGAGGCCCATGGCAGATTTCATCCCCATTTTTGGCAACATCGGCTGGACCCTTGCCGCCTTCGTCGTCGCACTGTCAGTGATCGTCGCGATCCATGAATACGGCCATTATATCGTCGGGCGCTGGTCCGGCATCCATGCCGAGGTGTTCTCGCTGGGTTTTGGCCCGGTGATCTGGAGCCGGATGGACAAGCACGGCACCCGTTGGCAGATCGCAGCGCTGCCATTGGGTGGCTATGTGAAGTTTTTGGGGGATGCCAATGCCGCCAGCGCGGGCGGCACCAAGGGCGGGCGCAACACCATGCTGGGCGCACCGCTTTGGGCCCGGTCGGCAACAGTTTTTGCCGGGCCTCTGGCCAATTTCATCTTTTCCGCTGTGGTCTTTGCCATTTTTGGGATGATCTACGGCATCGTGTCCTATCCGATGACCGTTCGCAGCGTCCCTGACCTTCCTGCGCCCTATGTTGTGGAAATTCAGGAAGGCGACCAGATCCTTGCGATCGAGGGGATGGAGATCAGCCGGGGCGAGGATCTGTCCGACGTGCTGGACGCGCTGCCGCTGGAACCCGCGCTGGACTATACCATCCGCCGGAACGGGACCGAGATGGTCGTCCTTGGCCCTTACCCGGAGACCACCGCCGTCCAAAGCGTCAGTTTCGACAAACCCGCCGCACCCGCGGGCGTGAAAGAGGGCGATGTGGTCACCGCGATCAACGGGCAGCCGGTCTTTGCCTTCGATCAGATGATCCAAATCGTGAACGCGTCGGGCGGGGGCGATCTGATCCTTGATATCTGGCGGGCAGGGGAGACGCTGCAAATCGCGATCACGCCCGAGATGTCGGATGTGACCCGCTCTGACGGCACTTTTGAAACCCGCTATATCATGGGGATCAACGGCGGCATCGTGCTGGACGCGGAAACCGAGTTTCCGGGCCTGTGGACGGCGATTGAAAACGGCGTCTGGCAGGTTTGGTACCTAATCAAGCTGTCCCTGTCAGCAATGTGGTACATGATCGTCGGCGATATCTCGACCTGCAACCTGTCCAGCCCGGTCGGGATCGCGCAGGCGTCCGGTGCCATGGCATCCGCGGGACTCGAGGAATTCATCGGCTTCATTGGTGTCATTTCCACCGCAGTGGGCATGCTAAACCTGTTCCCGATCCCGGTTCTGGACGGCGGCCATCTTGTGTTCCACGCCTACGAGGCCGTGGCCCGCAAGCCCCCGTCGGACAAGGTGCTGCGGGTGATGTACACGATCGGGCTGACCCTGATCCTGTCGCTGATGGTCTTCGCGCTGACCAACGAACTGTTCCTCTGCTAGGCGATCACCGCGCGAAACCTACAAACCGTCCAACCCTTGCCACCTTTGCGCCACATTTCGCGGGGATAGTTCGAACAACGACATTCGAACCTACGGGGCAATGCCATGCAGACGATCAACGCCGGATACCGCAGCCTGTCTTTCCTGTTCAGCCTAAACCTGGACCGGCTGATGTACGGCGCCGCCATCATTGCGGCGCTTTGGCTCGGGTCCCTGCTCGGGTCCTTCTGACGGGGATAACTCCACCCGCCTGTGGATAAGATATGCGCGCCTTCGGGCGCGTTCTTCGTTTTGACAAGCCCCCCCCAAACAGCTACTTCATCTTGTATCTGGGATGTCTGAAGTGGCTGGATTTATGCATATGAACAACAATAACGCCTTTGCGCGAACCGTGGGTTTTGCCCGCGCCTTTTTCGTATTTGTTTTCATTGCCTTGGCGGCCCTGCCAGCTTCCCGCGCGGTGGCGCAAAGCTTTGTCTTCTCCTCGGTCCAGATCGACGGCAACCAGCGGATCGAAACCGCAACGATTCTCAGCTACCTCGGCGTCACGAGGGGAGAGGCCGTTTCAACGGCCGATCTGAACGACGGCATTCAGCGGATTCGCGCCACCGGCCTGTTCGAAAGTGTTGACGCCACGCCGCGTGGAAACACGCTTCTGATCACGGTTGTCGAATACCCGACGATCAATCGCATCAACTTTGAAGGAAACCGCCGGCTGAGCGACGATGAGCTGCGTCCGCTGGTACGGTCCCAGCCGCGCCGCGTCTACAGCCCGTCCCAGGCAGAGGCTGACGTGGCCGCCATTTCCCAAGCCTATGCCGATCAAGGCCGGATCAATGCGACAGTCACCCCGCGCATCATCCGCCGGTCCGATAACCGCGTCGATCTTGTCTTCGAAGTGTTCGAAGGCGGTGTGACCGAGATTGAGCGGATCAGCTTTGTCGGGAACCGGGAATATTCGGACCGCCGCCTGCGCCGCGTTCTCGAAACCAAACAGGCCGGTATCCTTCGGGCGGTCATTCAGCGCGATACCTTTGTCGCCGACCGGATCGAATTCGACAAACAGGTGCTGACCGATTTCTACCGGTCGCGCGGCTATGTCGATTTCACAGTGCAATCCGTCGATGTGTCCCTGACCCGTCAGCGCGACGCCTATTTGATTACCTTCAACGTTCAGGAAGGGCAGCGCTATCGGTTCGGCGAAGTCACCCTGTCCAGTGAAATGGACGAAGTGGACGCCGACGTGTTCGAGGCCGCGTTGCGGACCCGGTCGGGCGACATCTATTCGCCAGTGGCGATTGAAAACGATATTGCGCGTCTTGAACGTTTGGCCCTTCAGAACAACGTGCAGTTCATGCAGGTCGAACCCCGGATTACCCGCAACGACCGCGATCTGACGCTTGACGTGGAATATGTGCTGATCCGTGGGCCGCGCATCTTCGTCGAACGGATCGACATCGAAGGCAACAACACCACGCTTGACCGGGTTGTCCGCAACCAGTTTCGCGTTGTCGAAGGCGACCCCTTCAACCCTCGTTCGATCCGCGAAAGCGCCGAACGCATTCGCGCGCTTGGTTTCTTCGGCAATGCCGATGTGCAGGCCCGCGAAGGCTCCAGCCCCGATCAGGTCATTGTGGATGTGAACGTGGTTGAACAGCCGACCGGGTCGCTGTCCTTCGGTGCCAACTTCAACTCCGACAACGGCTTGTCACTGGTCGCGAGCCTGTCGCAGCGCAATTGGCTGGGTCGTGGGCAGTCGCTCAACTTCAACCTGTCGACTGCCGAAACCAACCGGTTGTTCGTGTTCAACTTTGCCGAGCCGAACCTGCTGGGCCGCGATCTACGGTTCGGGTTTGACGTGGAATATGCGTCCACGGACAATGAAAACGCTCTGTATGACACCGAGAAGTTCACCTTCTCGCCCTCGCTGACCTTCCCGATTGGCGAACGGTCGCGGCTGGGGGTCTTCTATTCGGCTGACTATGCCGACATCAGCGATGTCACCACCGCAAGCGCCCCGATCGTGGCCGATGGTCTGGTTGGCGGGCTGTGGACCAATTCGGTCGGCTACACCTATACATGGGACAGCCGCCGCAACGGGCTGAACCCCACGGCCGGCGTTTACCTGCGGTTCGGTCAGGAATATGGGTTTGGCGATGTTGAATTCGTCAAGACCACGGCAGTTGCCGCAGCCGAAGCGGACGTTCTGAACGAAGAGGTGACCCTGCGCGCAACGTTGGAAGGGGGGCTTTTGTCCTATACCAACGGCAACAGCCGGATCATCGACCGGTTCTTCCTGTCCAGCCGCCAGATGCGCGGGTTCAACCCCGGTGGGTTCGGACCGCGCGATGCGCTGACCGACGACGCGCTTGGCGGCAACGCCTATGCGGTCGCCCGGCTCGAGGCGGAATTCCCGCTTGGCCTGCCCGAGGAATACGGCATGTCCGGTGGGGTGTTCTTCGATTACGGCTCGCTTTGGGATACTGGTCTCGCCGATACGTCGGACGTTCTTTACAACGATTTCACGCCACGGTCCGTGGTTGGTGTGTCGCTGTTCTGGACCACGCCCATCGGCCCCTTGCGGTTCAACTGGACCGAGGCGCTGGACGCCCAGCCGCAGGATGACCCGCGGTCGTTCGAACTGACCGTGTCGACCACGTTCTGATGCGAGTCCGCCTTGCGCTTGTTGGACTTCTGGCGGCTCTGGCCGCCGGACCCGTCCGATCGCAGGATGCGGGCAATGTCACGCCACAAGACCCTGTCGTCGTCGCCCCTGTTGTTCTGGTGATCGACTACGACAGGGCGTTTTCCCAATCCATGTTCGGGCAGCGGGTCGTGGCGGAATTTTCGCAGGCCGCCCGCGCGCTTGAGGCGGAAAACACCCGCATCACGCAGGAATTGCAGGCCGAAGAACAAGAGCTTGCAGCGCGGCGGCCGGACATGGCTCCTGCCGATTTTCGCGAAGCGGCAGAGGAATTTGACGCGCGGGTTCAGGTGATCCGCGCGACCCAAGATGCGAAGGAAACCGCCCTTCAGTCCGCGCGTGAAGAATTGTTGACGGTCTTTATTTCGACAGCCGACCCGATCCTGGCGACCTTCATGCAGGACCGGGGTGCTGTTCTGTTGCTGGATCGACGGTCGGTCCGCCTGTTTGCACAGTCCGTCGATATCACGGACGACGCCGTTCGGGCGATCGACGCAGAAATCGGCGATGGTGCGGATGTCTATTCAGTTCCACAGGTGGCTGCGCCGCAATAGGTGCCGCCGTGCTTGCCGGGTGCAGGGCTTGTTGCTACTCAGGTGGAAAGACGGGCGAACCGCCCACACCTGAAAGGAACCCGCCGCATGACCGAAGCCCCCACCACCGCCGATATCCAGCTGATTCAGGCGATCCTGCCGCATCGCTATCCGTTTCTTCTGGTGGACCGGGTCGTTGATATCGACGGCACCCAATCGGCGACGGGCATCAAGAACGTCACCATGAACGAACCCCATTTTCAGGGGCATTTTCCCGGCAACCCGATCATGCCCGGCGTGACCATCATCGAAGCGATGGCACAGACTGCCGCCGTGATGGTCGGCACCACGATGGGGCTGATCAACGGCGACCTGCTGGTCTATTTCATGGCGATCGACGGCTGCAAATTCCGCCGCAAGGTGGTGCCCGGCGATCAGCTGATCATGAAGGTGGAAACCACCCGCGGCAAACCGGGCGGCAAGGTCTGGAAATTCAAGGGCGTGGCCACGGTCGACGGTGAAATGGCGGCAGAGGCCGAATTCACCGCGATGATGGATATGCAAGGGGCGCCTGCGTGAGCCGAATTCATCCCAGCGCGGTGATCGAAGACGGCGCGATTATCGGAGAGGGCTGCGACATCGGCCCGTTCTGCGTGGTCGGGCCAGAGGTGGTTCTGGCCCCGAATGTCACCCTGAAATCCCATGTGGTTGTCACCGGCGACACACAGATTGGCGAGGGGACGATCATCTTCCCGTTCTCGGTGATCGGAGAGATCCCGCAGGATCTGAAGTTCACCGGGGAAAAGACCCGCCTGCGGATCGGCGCCCGCAACCGCATTCGTGAACATGTCACGATCAACACTGGCACGGCCGGGGGCGGCGGTGAAACCCGCGTGGGCGATGACTGCTTGCTGATGGCGGGCTGTCACGTGGCCCATGACGCGCGGGTCGGTAACCGGGTCATCATCGTCAATTCCTCGGCCGTGGCCGGGCATTGCGTGATCGAGGATGACGTGATCATCGGCGGTCTGTGCGGGGTCCACCAATGGGTCCGCATCGGCCGCGGCGCGATCATCGGCGCCGTGACCATGGTGACCAATGACGTGCTGCCGCACGGGCTGGTCCAAGGGCCGCGTGGGCAGTTGGACGGGTTGAACCTTGTGGGGCTCAAGCGCAAGGGCGTCGACCGCGCCGATATTACCGCGCTGCGCGCCGCCTTTCAGATGCTCAAGGACGGCGAAGGATCGTTCATGGACCGCGCCCGCCGTCTGTCTGACGAAAGCGACAGCGCTTACGTCCGCGAAATGGTCGACTTCATCCTTGGCGAGACCGACCGCAATTTCCTGACCCCGTGATGACACTTGCGCTGATCGCAGGGCAGGGCGGCTTGCCCCCGGTTCTAGTCCGCGAATTGTCGGGGCAGGGGCATCCGCCTGTGCTGTGCGAATTGGAACAATTCCCCTCCGAGGTGGAGCCGAACCTGCCGCGTCGGCGGTTCCGGCTGGAGACGCTGGGCACCCTCCTTGAGACGTTGAAAACGTCCGGCGTGACCCGGATCTGTCTGGCAGGCGCTGTGCGTCGCCCTGCAATCGACCCTACGCTGATTGACGCCGCCACCGCACCGCTGATCCCCCGGCTGGCCGCTGCCATGGGGCAGGGGGACGATGGGGCCTTGCGGGCGATCATTGCCCTGTTCGAAGACATGGGTTTCGCGGTGGTTGGCGCGGCAGAGCTGCTGCCCGACCTTCTGCCCCCATCTGGCATGTATTGTGGCCGCCGTCCGGATGAGATCGACGCCGATGTCGCCGCCGCCCACGCTGCCCTGCAGGAAATGGGGCGCGCCGACCTTGGGCAGGCCGTGATCGTTCGTGATGGCCGGGTCGTCGCGCGGGAAGACGACGCCGGGACAGACGCGCTTTTGGCCGGTCTCGGTGACACGGCGCGGGGCGGCATCCTCTACAAGGCACCCAAGCCTGGTCAGGACATGCGCGCCGATATGCCCTTGATCGGTCCATATACGGCACGGGCCGCGGCGCAGGCGGGACTGTCCGGAATCGTGATCGGGGCCGGAGGCGTCATGGTCCTAGACCTTGAAACGGTCATCACCACGCTAGAGGCCCGCGACATGTTCCTGTGGGTGAAGCCATGAAGGTGTTCCTGATCGCGGGCGAGGTGTCGGGCGACAAGCTAGGCGGCGCGCTCATGGCCGGGCTGAAGTCGCAGGTAGCGGATGTGACATTCGAAGGGGTTGGCGGCCCGCTGATGCAGGCCGAAGGGATGGGCAGCCTGTTCCCGATGGACGAGCTTAGCCTCATGGGCATCGCCGAGATCCTGCCGAAATACCGCCACCTGAAACGGCGCATCCGCCAGACGGCCGAGGCGGTGATCGCGGCGCAACCCGATGTGCTGATCACCATCGACAGCCCCGATTTCTGCCTGCGGGTCGCGCGTCTGGTCAAGGCCGCCAGCAGTATTCGCACGGTTCATTACGTCGCCCCCACGGTCTGGGCCTGGCGTCCGGGGCGGGCGCAGAAGATGGCGCAGGTCATCGACCATGTTCTGGCGCTGTTCCCGTTCGAGCCGCCCTATATGACCGCCGCCGGGATGGACTGCGATTTCGTCGGCCACCCGGTTGTCGCCGAACCCGTCGCGACCGAGGCCGAGGCAGAGGCGTTCCGCGCCACCCACGGCATTGGCTCGGCCCCCCTGATCCTTGCCCTGCCCGGATCGCGCCGGGGCGAAGTCGCGCGTCTGTCTGAAACCTTTGGCGCGGCGCTGGGGCAGGTGGTGGCGCGCCATCCCGACGCGCGGATCGTCCTGCCCTGCGCTGGCCCGGTCGAAGACCTTGTGCGCCAGCAGGTCACCGCTTGGCCCGTGGAGCCGCTCATCCTCCCCGCCGCCGACAAGCCCGCCAAACTGGCCGCCTTCCGCGCCGCCGATGTAGCGCTTGCAGCTTCCGGCACCGTCTCACTCGAACTCGCGGCCGCATCGACTCCGATGGTCATCGCCTACGACATGTCCTGGCTGTCACGGCAGATCATCGGGCGGATGCTGCGGGTGGATACGGTGACGCTGGTGAACCTTGTCTCCGACACCCGCACGGTACCCGAATTCATTGGCGCCAACTGCCAGCCCGCCCCGATCGCAGAGGCGCTGTCCAACGTGCTTGCCGACCCATCGGCGCAGATCGACGCGATGAGGGTCACGATGGAACGGCTTGGTCAGGGCGGAGAGGCCCCGGGACTGCGGGCCGCCCGGGCTGTGCTGGACCGGCTGCCGACCCGGCCCTAGCAATCCTTGCGCCGCTCCGCCTGACGGGCTTCGAATTTCTCCCAGACAAACATGCGCCCCTTCTGACGCGCGTCAGCCAACCAAAGCTTCTTTCGCGCGTCGGGCTGTTCCAGACATCCATATTCCCCACCGGAAAACTTCGGCCAATCAATCGCCATCCCGGCCTTGACCATTTCAGCGGATAGATCGCGCCCGTCCTCCAGCTGACACCGGGCAACGGTCCGACCGAAATCATCGACATCCGTCAACCGCGCCTCGACGATCTGCCCCTTGCATAGCGCGTGAAGCGCCCATTTCGCTTTCTTGCCATAGGGATGGTTCATCTCCGGGGCGTCGATCCCGAACAACCGGATCTGGGTCGTCTGAATGACGATGGTATCGCCATCCACCACCCAGGCCCGGCCCCGCAGAACCTTCGGCTCGGCCACGGGAACTGACGTTTCGCCGTCAAATTGCCGGCGAACAGGCGGTGGCGGCCTGCGCCGCACCTCTGGCCTTAGGTCCACCGGCGGTCTGGACGTCCTTGATCGGCGCCTCGGGGCGAAGAACAGAACAAGAACTCCGCCCAGAAAAATGAGAACGACAGCTTCCATCCAATTGATCCTTAACAATACCTGTCAGCCTACACGCAGAACGCGAGGTGACAAGCACTCAAGGATCCTGAAGTGCTGTCCCCTTCTTTGGGTCAATAAATATCCCGGGGTGAATGGCCCGGTTACGGGCCAGAGGGGCAGAGCCCCTTTGTTGTCACCATGGGTCTTGACCCATGGCCCCCTCAGCCCTTCCAGATCCAGCCGCCGCCAAGGATACGGCTGCTGCCCTCTTCATAGAAGACACAGGCCTGACCGGGGCTGACGCCCTCCTCGGGGACGACCAGCTCAACCTCTGCCTCGGTCGCGGAAATGGGGCGGATCACCGCCTCGCGCGGGGGGCGGGTGGATCGCACCTTGACCAGAACTTGGCGTTCGGACGCATCCTCAAAGGCGCCATCGCCCAGCCAGTTGATCTCGCGCACCGGGATTTTCCGCGTGGCCAGCATCTCCTTCGGGCCGACGATCACCTGCCGGGTGTCCACGTCCAGCTTTACCACATACAGCGGATCGGCCAGCCCACCGATGCCAAGGCCCCGGCGCTGTCCGATGGTGTAGTGGATCACCCCGCGATGGGTGCCCAGAACCTTTCCGTCTACGTCCACGATTTCGCCCGGCTCGGCCGCGCCGGGGCGCAGCTTTTCGATCACCGCGGCATAGTTGCCGTTGGGGACAAAGCAGATGTCCTGGCTGTCGGGCTTGTCCGCCACCGCCAGCCCGTATTTCGCGGCCAATCGCCGGGTTGCCTCTTTCGAGGGCAGATGGCCCAGCGGGAACCGCAGATAGTCCAGCTGCTCCGGCGTGGTCGAGAACAGGAAATAGGACTGGTCGCGGTTCGCATCTTCGGCGCTGTGCAGTTCCGGGCCGTTTGGCCCCATCTTGCGCTGGATATAGTGGCCAGTGGCCATGCAATCGGCCTCAAGGTCCTTGGCCGTGGCCAGAAGATCCTTGAACTTCACCCGTTCATTGCAGCGGATGCAGGGAACTGGCGTCGCCCCGGCAAGGTAGCTATCGGCAAACTCGTCGATCACCGCGTCCTTGAAGATGTTCTCGTAGTCGAGGACATAGTGCGGAAACCCCATTTCCTCGGCCACCCGGCGGGCATCGTGGATATCCCGCCCGGCGCAGCAGGCGCCCTTCTTGGCCAGCGCCGCACCATGATCGTAAAGCTGCAGCGTCACGCCGACCACGTCATAGCCTTCCTCGGCCAGTTGCGCGGCCACCACGGAACTGTCGACGCCGCCGGACATGGCCACCACCACCCGCGTTTCCGAGGGCGGTTTGGCAAAGCCAAGCGAGTTCAGGGCAGGGTCAAGCGGCATGGGCTTTCCAATCGGGTCTGAGGTCTGCCGGAATATAGGAAAATGCGACATACTCTCAAGAGGCGGTTTCACCCGTTCTTAAGGCTGTCCGCCCAGTTTGACCCTGCTTTCGTCTGAGGACCGAGAGGGGTGAGAGAGATGTATTTGCGAAAAGTGGAAGGCCCAAGGGCGGTGACCCTGGCCGACGGAACGATCATGACCCGTGCGGATCTTCCGCCTCGGGATACCCGTCGATGGGTTGCGTCAAGAAAGGCTGCGGTGGTGCGCGCGGTGGCTTCGGGCCTGATCTCGCGCGAAACAGCGCTGAACGACTATGGCCTGTCCGACGATGAATTCCGGGAGTGGGAAACCGCCGTAACCTTGCATGGGGAAGCTGCGTTGAAAGCCACCGCGCTTCAAAAGTATAGACAACCCTAAGGCGAACTGCCAAGCTCAAATCGTCCGGTAACGGGTAATTAACCAATTGCCATTTAGGTTAACGAAGATGATTTGAGACAAGCGGAGACCCCGGGATGCGCATTCTTTTGGTGGAAGACGACCCAACGACCTCGAAAAGCATCGAAATGATGCTGACCCACGCGAACCTGAACGTCTATACGACCGATCTCGGGGAAGAAGGGATCGATCTGGCAAAGCTTTATGACTACGACCTGATCCTGCTGGACATCAACCTGCCCGACATGACTGGACACGAGGTCTTGCGCCAGTTGCGGCTGGCACGGGTGGACACGCCGATCCTGATCCTGTCGGGCGAGGATGGAACCGAATCGAAGCTGCGTGGATTTGGGTCGGGCGCCGACGACTACCTGACCAAACCCTTCCACCGCGAAGAACTGGTCGCGCGCATCCATGCGATCATTCGCCGGTCCAAGGGCCACGCCCAATCGGTGATCAAGACCGGGCGGATCGCGGTGAACCTTGATGCCAAGACCGTCGATGTCGGCGGCACGCCCGTGCACCTGACCGGCAAGGAATACCAGATGCTGGAGTTGCTCAGCCTGCGCAAGGGCACGACCCTGACCAAGGAGATGTTCCTCAATCATCTCTATGGCGGCATGGACGAACCGGAACTCAAAATCATCGACGTGTTCATCTGCAAGCTCCGCAAGAAGCTGTCGCAGGCAACCGGTGGTGACAATTACATCGAAACCGTCTGGGGCCGCGGGTATGTGCTGCGCGATCCCGACACCGGATCGGATAGCGAACGGCTCGCCGTCGGCGCCTGACGGCTGTCGTTTTCTCCCGGACAGCGGCGCTGGCCCCACCACTCACGGAGCTTGAGGGCTGGCGCCACTGGACGGGGCAATCCTTGCCCCCTAAGACTTGGTCAATACCTTCCCCGGACCCGCACGAACCGAGGGAAAGGTCTGATCGGTGAAGGGGGCATTCGTGACGGCGCTGAAGACCAAAGCGGTATCGGAACTTGGCCGGGAGGAGGCCGCGCAGGAACTGGCGCGGCTGGCGGATGCGCTGGCGCGGGCGAACACTGCCTATCACCGCGACGACGCCCCCGAGATCAGCGATGCGGACTATGATGCACTGAAACTGCGCAATGCCGCGATCGAGGCGCGGTTTCCCGACCTCAAACGCCCTGACAGCCCCTCGGAACAGGTCGGCGCCGCCCCTTCGGACGGATTCGGCAAGGTCCGCCATGCGGTGCGGATGCTGTCACTGTCGAATGCATTTGAAGACGCGGACATCACCGATTTCGATGCGGGCATCCGCCGCTACCTTGGCCTCGGGCCCGACGCGCCGCTGGCCTACACCGCCGAGCCCAAGATCGACGGGCTGTCGCTGTCGCTGCGCTATGAAAACGGCACGTTGGTGCAGGCGGCAACACGTGGCGATGGTGAAACCGGCGAAAACGTCACCGCGAACGCCCGCACTATCGCGGATATTCCCCAGACCCTGACCGGCGCGCCCGAGGTGCTGGAGGTTCGGGGCGAGGTCTATATGGCCCATGCGGATTTCGAGGCGTTGAACGCTCGGCAAGCCGAGAAGGGCGACAAGACCTTCGCCAACCCGCGCAACGCCGCCGCCGGTTCGCTGCGCCAGCTTGACCCGACGATCACCGCCGCCCGGCCACTACGGTTCTTTGCCTATGCCTGGGGGGCGCTGAGCACGCCCCTGTCCAACACCCAAATGGGCGCGATCGAGCGGCTGGCCGACCTTGGGTTCCAGACAAACCCGCTGACCCGGCTCTGCAACAGCCCCGAGGCAATGATCGCCCACTACCGCGCCATCGAAGACCAGCGCGCGACCCTTGGCTATGACATCGACGGGGTGGTCTATAAGGTCGATGACCTGTCGCTTCAGGCGCGGCTCGGGTTCCGCTCGACCACGCCCCGCTGGGCTATTGCGCATAAATTTCCGGCCGAACTTGCCTGGACCCGGCTGGAGGCCATCGACATTCAGGTGGGCCGGACCGGGGCGCTGTCACCCGTCGCGCGGTTGCATCCGGTCACCGTGGGTGGCGTCGTCGTGTCCAATGCCACGCTGCATAACGAAGACTATATCGCCGGACGCGGGGCCGATGGGGACGAGATTCGCGGGGGCAAGGACATTCGGGTGGGGGATTGGGTACAGGTCTACCGCGCGGGTGATGTGATCCCCAAGGTTGCCGATGTGGACCTGACCAAACGGCCCAAGGGGGCACAGCCCTATGTCTTCCCCGAAACCTGCCCGATCTGCGGCTCTCCCGCCATTCGCGAGGAGGGCGACGCGGTGCGCCGCTGCACCGGAGGCCTTATCTGCGCCGCGCAGGCCGTTGAAAAACTAAAACATTTCGTCTCCCGCGCTGCCTTCGATATCGAAGGGCTGGGGTCCAAGCAGGTGGAGCAATTCCACGCAGACGGCTGGATCGCGGAACCGGCGGATATTTTCACACTGGAGGCCCGGTTTGGCACGGGACTTCAGCAGTTGAAGAACCGCGAGGGCTGGGGCGAAACCAGCGCGAAGAACCTGTTTCAAGCCATTGCAGATAAACGGGAAATTCCCCTGTCCCGTCTGATCTTTGGGCTAGGTATTCGGCATGTGGGCGAAGTCGCCGCCCAGGATCTGGCCCGCCACTATTCAACGTGGGAGGCGCTTGCGTCTGCCCTTGATACGGCGCGCCCGGCCGCACTGGCCCATAGGGCCGCGGACGAGGCGGCAGAGGCCGAACGTGCCGCCGCCACGATGGAGAACCGCCGCGCCCGGGTGTCAGAGGCTCGCGCGGCCGCCCTTACCGGACAGGACATTCCCGACGACGCGACCGCTGCATGGTCTGACCTCATCGGCGCGGACGGCATTGGCCCGGTCATGGCCCTGTCCCTGTCGGACGCGCTGGCCAACCCCGACGAACGGGCCGCCATCGACCGCCTGCTGTCCCATCTGACCCCGGTCCCGCCCGAGGCACGCGCAACCGACAGCCCCGTCGCGGGCAAGACGGTGGTGTTCACCGGAACCCTGGAAAAGATGACACGGGCCGAGGCAAAGGCACGGGCCGAAGCGCTGGGGGCCAAGGTGGCCGGATCGGTCAGTGCCAAGACCGACCTTCTGGTCGCCGGTCCGGGCGCCGGGTCCAAGGCGAAAAAGGCCGCGGACCTAGGGATCGAAACCATCGACGAAGACGGCTGGCTCGCCTTGATCGGGGACGCATGAGCGGCCGCCCTGAAATCCTCTGGCCGCTGTTCGGCGAGTTGACCGCGCTGGACGGTGTGGGGCCGAAGACGGCGCAGCACATGGGCCAGTTGGAGGTGGAGAAGCCGCGCGACCTGCTGTTTACCCTGCCGCATTCGGGGATCGACCGCCGCCGCCGCGCCACGATCCGCGAGGTGGTTGCCCCAGCGACCGTCACGGTCGAGGTGACCGTGGGGATGCACCATCCGCCACGCACAAAGGGGCGGCCCTACCGGGTGCACGTCACGGACGCAGAGACCGAGTTTCAGCTTGTGTTCTTTCACGCCCGTGGCGACTACCTCCAAAAGGTGCTGCCGACCGGACAGCGGCGTGTGGTGTCGGGCAAGATCGAGTTGTTCGACGGGATCGCGCAGATGCCGCACCCCGATCATATCCTGCCGGTCGAGGAGGGGGATCAGATCCCGCCCTATGAACCTGTCTATCCGCTTACCTCCGGCGTGGTGCAAAAGACCATGTTCAAGGCGACACGCTCGGCGTTGGCGATGGCTCCGGACCTGCCGGAATGGATTGATCCGGGGCTGAAGGCCCGCGAAGGCTGGCCCGATTGGCGCGATGCGCTTGTCTCGGCCCACGCGCCCGAATCCTCGGTCGATCTGTCGCCGCACGATCCGGCGCGTCAGCGGCTGGCCTATGACGAATTGTTCGCCCATCAGCTGACCCTTGCGCTGGCCCGGCAGCAGTTGCGGCGCGGCAAAGGGCGGGCCAGCACGGGCGACGGACATCTGCGGGGCAAGGTTCTTGCCACGCTTCCCTACACCCCCACGAATGCGCAAACCCGCGCCTTTGATGAAATCGCCGCAGATATGGCGGCCGAGACCCGGATGAACCGGCTGTTGCAGGGGGATGTCGGCGCGGGCAAGACGCTGGTCGCGCTGATGGCGCTTCTGATCGCGGTCGAGGCAGGCGGGCAGGGGGTGATGATGGCCCCGACCGAAATCCTTGCCCGGCAGCATCTAGACGGGCTGCGGCCGCTGGCCGAGGCGGCGGGCGTGGTGGTCGAATTGCTGACAGGGCGGGATAAGGGCGCGGAGCGTCGGGCCAAGCTGGAGGCGTTGAGGGAGGGGCGAATCCAGATCCTTCTGGGCACCCATGCGGTGTTCCAGAAGGATGTGGAATTCCATGACCTGCGGCTGGCGGTGATCGACGAACAGCATCGCTTTGGCGTTGCGCAGCGGATGGAACTGGGGGCCAAGGGATTGGCCGTGGACGTCTTGGTGATGACCGCCACGCCGATCCCCCGGTCGCTGTCACTGGCCCAATATGGCGATATGGACGTCTCGGTTCTGGACGAAAAACCGCCGGGACGGACCCCAGTGAAAACCGCATTGGTCAGCACCGGCCGGATGGACGAAGTGGTGGACCACCTGCGCCGCGCCGTGGCCGAGGGGCGTCAGGCTTATTGGGTCTGCCCGCTGGTAGAGGAAAGCGAAGTCAGCGACATGACCGCCGCCGAAGAACGGTTCAAGGTGCTGCGCGCGGCGCTTGGCGAGGGGGTGGTGGGGCTGGTCCACGGGCAAATGCCCCCGTCCGAGAAGGACGCGGCCATGGCCCGCTTCGTCGCCGGAGAGACATCCGTTCTGGTCGCGACAACGGTGATCGAAGTGGGGGTAAACGTGCCCAACGCCTCGATCATGGTGATCGAACGGGCCGAACATTTCGGGCTGGCGCAATTGCACCAGTTGCGCGGGCGGGTCGGGCGCGGGGCCGCCGCCTCGACCTGCTTGTTGATGTATCAGCCGCCCCTGACCGAAGGTGGGCGTCGGCGGCTGGAAATCCTTCGCGAGACAGAGGACGGGTTCCGCATATCCGAGGAAGACCTTGCCATGCGCGGCGCAGGCGATGTGATCGGGACCGCGCAATCGGGGCTACCGCGGTTCCGGGTAGCCGATCTGGAACGGCAGGCCGCGGTCATGCAGATGGCCCAATCCGACGCGCGAAAACTGCTGCACGACGACCCCGGGCTGACGAGCGAGCGGGGACAGGCCGCGCGGACACTCCTCTGGCTGATGGAACAGGATCGGGCGATCCGTTTGATTTCAGTGGGTTAGGGGAAACCCCACTCTGGATGTTCCAAAAAGTTCACTAATGTTCTTATAAAGTTCTTTACACGGCGTTAACCATATGAGAACAAAGGGGCAACAAAGAGAACACCAGAGCAGGAGACGCCCCAATGGCCCAAGAGATCAAAGCCAGCATCACCCGCAGCCGCGACACGCTGATCAGCGACATGTTGGGTGCGGTGTCCCTGATCGTGCTTCTTTATGCCGGCCTGTGGTTGCCGGGACTATTCTGAGTTTCTGCCCGGAGTTTCGCGCCGGTCCGTCCCCGCATCGCCTGTCCCAAACTGCGATGCCAGACTGAACTGCCTGTCCCAGTCATCACCGGGGTCTGCCTCCCCAATCGGACGGTAACCGGGTCCCACGCGAACACTCTCTGCCTGCCGCCGCCATCCTGTCCCGGATGTGCGGCGGTTTCTTTTTTCGCGATTAGGTCAGGCGTTGGCCGCGGCTTCGTCCAGCGCGGCAAGGGTCGCGTCAAAGGCCAGCAGGATCGACGCATGGCGGTTCTTGTAGTCCCGCGCCGGTTCAAGAACCGCAAGCGCGTCAAAGGGCGCATCCGGGGCGGGGCCACCTTCCTTCAGCATGGCATAAAGCTGATCACGGCCAGCCTGCACCTGGTCGCGACTGCACCCAACGATATTGGCCCCAACCACGGCCGCCGAGGCCTGCCCCAGCGCACAGGCCTTCACGTCCTGTCCGTAGTCGGTGATCTTGCCGTCCTTCAACGCAATATCGACCGTCACCGTCGATCCGCAGAGCGGCGACCGCTTGCGCGCGGTGGCATCTGGCGCGGTCAGCCGCTCGGTCCGCGGCATGTCGGCGGCCAGTGCAAGGATGCGGCCGGAATAAAGCTTGATCAGGTCGGCGTCGGACGACATGGCGGTTTGCCCTTCGTGATTTCCCCCCTTAGATAGGGTCCTGTGCCCGGATGCAAAAGGGAAATCCCATGTCTTTCGACCCAGCTAGCCTAAAGTATGATGCCAATGGTCTGATCCCCGCAATCGCGCAGGATCATGGCTCGGGCGAGGTGCTGATGATGGCCTGGATGAATGCGGAGGCCGTGGCGCGGACCCTTGAGACTGGCAAAGTCACCTATTGGAGCCGCTCGCGGCAGTCGTTCTGGGTGAAAGGCGAAAGCTCTGGCCATGTGCAGCGGCTTGTCGATTTCCGCGTGGATTGCGACCGCGATTGCCTGCTGGTTCTTGTCGATCAGACGGGCCCTGCCTGCCACACCAATCGGCGCAGCTGTTTCTACACAGCCGTGCGGGACGGGGGAGAGGTGGAGCTGATGGCGCCGGAGCGCTGACGGGGACGGCGGGACAAGTCCCACCTATACCGACAGACCGACACGCCGCCGGATATCCTCCGGGGATGCACCCTCGGCGCGGTATTTGGCAATCGCGCGGGCGTCATCCCGTTTGGCCAGCCGCTTGCCGTTGTCATCGCGGAGCAGCAGATGATGGTGATAGGTGGGTGAAGGAAGGCCAAGAAGCGACTGAAGGACAACATGAATCTTGGTTGCCTCGAACAGATCGGCACCGCGCGTCACATCGGTGATCCCCTGATCCGCATCATCGACGACGACTGCCAGATGATAGGATGTCCCCATGTCACGCCGGGCCAGAACCACATCGCCAACGGCCTCGACCAGCGCATCGTCGGAAATGGTGATTTCCCCATGTTCACCGGCCGGACCGGCGCCGCGTTCAAGGAAGGAAAACGATTTTTTGCCAATATGATCCAGCGCGGCCTTCATGTTTAACCGCAGGGCGGTGTCCCGGGGCAATGGACCAACCGGCGCGGTCCCGGGCCGACAGGTGCCCGGATAGATCAGCCCGTCCGGCCCGGTCAGGATCAATCCGCCTTCCTGCGGCGCGGCCACGGCGGCAAGGATATCGCGCCGATTGCAGGTGCAGGGATATAAAACGCCCATATCCCATAGCCTTACAAGCGCTTGTTCATATCGGTCCATCCGGTCGGACTGCCGAAGCGCCGGTCCATCCCATGTCAGCCCAAGCCAGGTCAGGTCGTCATAGATCTGTTGTTCCCATTCGGGCCGCGCGCGGGTCTGATCGATATCTTCGATCCGCAACAGGAACTGACCGCCTGCCGCCCGCGCCATGTCATGCGCATAGATCGCCGCGTAAGCGTGGCCCAGATGCAGCGGGCCGGTTGGCGAGGGGGCAAAGCGGGTGATCACCCCTGCGCGTCCAGCCAGCCCCGCCAGTCCACCTTGGCCCGGTCGGTATAGGCCTTGTAACGGTCCTTGCGCCCGCGCCGTCCGCTTTTCAGCCCGTCAACCGGGGGGAACAGGCCAAAATTCACGTTCATCGGCTGGAAGGTCTTCGCATCCGCCCCGCCGGTGATATGGGTGACCAGCGCGCCGGTTGCGGTGGTATCTGGCACCGAAGGCACCGCTCGGCCCTGTAGTTCGGCGGCGGCAAGTCGCCCGGCCAAAAGGCCCATGGCCGCCGATTCAACATAACCCTCAACCCCGGTGATTTGCCCGGCAAAGCGAATATTGGGCCGCGATTTCAGCCGCATTTGATCGTCCAGAAGCGTGGGCGAGTTGATGAAGGTGTTGCGATGGATGCCGCCAAGACGCGCAAACTGCGCATCTTCAAGCCCCGGAATCATTCGAAAAACAGCGGTTTGTGCGCCATACTTCATCTTGGTTTGGAACCCGACGATGTTGTAAAGCGTCCCCAGCGCGTTGTCCCGGCGCAACTGAACAACCGCGTAGGGCTTGTTCGTCGGATCATTGGCGTTGGTCAGCCCGATCGGTTTCATCGGCCCAAAGCGCAAGGTTTCGCGTCCGCGTTCGGCCATCACCTCAATCGGAAGGCAACCGTCGAAATAGCCTGCGGTTTCACCTTCGTGGAATTCCGTCTTATCGGCGGCAAGCAGCGCGTCGATGAAAGCCTCGTATTGGTCCTTGGTCATCGGGCAGTTGAGGTAGGCGGTGCGCTCTTCCTCGGTCTCGCCCTTGTCATAGCGGGACTGCATCCAGGCCACGTCCATGTTGACGCTGTCGAAGTAGACGATCGGCGCGATGGCGTCGAAAAAGGCCAGCGCCTCGGCTCCGGTTTCCGCCCGGATCGCCGCGCCCAGGGCCGGGGAGGTCAGCGGCCCGGTGGCAAAGATCCAGTGGTCCTGATCGGGAAGCTCTGTCACCTCTTCATATGACACCGAGACATTCGGCAGCGCCTTAAGCGCGGCGGTCACATCTTCGGAAAACGGGTCGCGGTCCACCGCCAGCGCCCCCCCGGCCGGCAGCCGGTGGCGATAGGCCGTGTCCATGATGATCCCGCCTGCCTGCCGCATTTCCCAATGCAACAGCCCCACGGCATTCTGTTCATTGTCATCTGACCGGAACGAGTTGGAACAGACCATTTCGGCAAGATTGCCGGTGCGATGGGCAAAGGTTTCGACCTTGGGTCGCATTTCGTGGATCACCACGCGCACTCCGGCCTGTGCCGCCTGCCATGCCGCCTCGGACCCGGCCATGCCGCCGCCCACGATATGAAGTGTCTTTGTCATATTGGGGATGTAGCGGGGCCAAAGGGGCCGTGCAATACATCCGAAAACAAAACGGGGCGCCCGAAGGCGCCCCATCGTCGCACTAGGCGAAATGCGCTTAGAAGACCATGAAGATCGGCAGGCCTCCACCGATGTCGTCATAGGACTTCTCGATCAGGTCACGATGGATGATGCCCCGTTGACCGGTCTCGAACTTCAGAGAAATGCCAAAGGTGCGCAGCTGGGGCCCGACACTGAACTCGCTGCGTCCGACATAGGCTTCGATATCGACGCCGGAGGCAAGTTCAAAGCTGCCACCCAACCGAACCGACTGCATGTACTCGTCGCCCGAATCCCAGCAACTGAACCCGACATCCACGCCGAACTGGTCGTTGATCTGGTAGCCCAGGCCCAGAGAAGAAATGTTGAAGTCATCGGCATTTGGATCGGTTGCAAAGGCTGCTGACACGGTGAACTGGTTGATCTTGTAGTCACCGCCAACCTGGAACCATTCCGCCCCGTCGTCCGAGAATTCCATCGACGCGCGAAGGTCAAGCTGCGGGCTGGGCATGAATTCGCCGTAGATGCCGCCGTAGAACCCCGATCCGTTATTGAGGTCACGCTGCACGTAAAGAGCGGCCCGCGTTGCACCGCCGTCATATTGCGCGAACAGGCCGAGTTCCTGATCGCTGTCGCCATCGTCGTCGAGATAGTTCAACAGCTCGGCACCAACGATGATCTCAGGCTAGATCTTGTATCCGGCGCCAATATTGATCAGCGAAAACCCAAAGTCGGGAAAATCCCCACCAAATTCAGTATGGGAAAGCCCGCCGAACACCACGACATTGCCGAAGTCATACTCTCGGTCGAGGCCGAAAGTCAGTTGGTGACCGCTTCCTTTTGGGTCGGACAAGTGATCGAAGCTTCCGTAGTAGCCGCTGTAGGTATTGGAACCTTCCGCCAGAACGACGCCTGAGGATGCAACAAGTGTAGCGGCCGTGACACCGGCCAAGGTTGTGATTTTCATGATCTTCCCCATCATGCAATGAATTTTAGAATGAGTTAATCATAACATCACACGCTGCCGGGGACCAGTCCGTCTGGACCGATCCCCGGCACGTGTGACATTACCCGTTCAACCGTCGTTGGTCTGGACAGCGTCAGAGACGGGCCCTTCGTCCTCATCGCCCTGATCAGCGATCCAAGCGACGCTGACGACCTCTTCGCCCTTGCCGGTGTTGAATACCCGTACACCGCCCGCGCTGCGCGAACGGAAGCTGATGCCCTCTACCGGAACCCGGATCGACTGCCCCTTGGAGGTGGCCAGCATGATCTGGTCATCCATCTCGACCGGGAAGGAGGCCACGATGTCGCCGCCCCGCATGGATTTTTCCCAAGCGGTCACGCCCATCCCGCCACGGCCCCGGATCGGGTAGTCATGGCTGGACGACAATTTGCCCAGACCCTGCGCCGTGATTGTCAGGATCAGGTTTTCAGCCGCGGACATTTCGGCATAGCGGTCCTGGGGAAGCGGCGTATCCGCGTCGCCTTCTTCGTCGGCGGCCTCGTCGTCGGTGACGCCAGCCATCAGGCGGCGCATCTTCAGATAGGAGGCGCGTTCGTCCGATTCCGCGTTGAAGTGGCGGATGATCGACATCGACACCACCTCGTCATCGCCCAGCAGGCGAATGCCCCGCACCCCGGTCGAACTGCGCGAATTAAAGACCCGCACATCCGGCACCGCAAAGCGGATCGCACGGCCCGAATTGGTCACAAGCATCACGTCGTCGTCTTCGGAACAGATCCGGGCGTCGATCAGACGGGTGTTTTCATCATCGCCTTCGAACTTCATCGCGATTTTGCCGTTGGATTTCACATTGGTGAAATCCGAAAGGCGGTTGCGGCGCACAGACCCTTTGGAAGTGGCAAAGACAATCTGCAGAGCGTCCCAATCATCCTCGGGCCGGTCGACCGGCATGATTGCGGCAACCGATACGCCGGTCGGGATCGGCAGGATATTGACGATAGCCTTGCCCTTGGCGGTGCGGCCACCTAGCGGCAGGCGCCAGGTCTTCAGCTTGTAGGCCATGCCATCGGTGGTGAAGAACAACAGCTGCGTATGGGTGTTGGCGACGAAAAGGGTGGTGACCACGTCCTCTTCCTTCGTCTGCATCCCCGACAGGCCCTTGCCGCCGCGCTTCTGGGCGCGGAAGTCAGCCAGCGCCGTGCGTTTGATATAGCCGCCCGAGGTGACGGTCACGACCATGTCTTCGCGTTCGATCAGGTCCTCGTCGTCCATGTCGCCCGACCAATCGACAATCTCGGTCCGGCGGGGAACGGCGAACAACTCGCGCACTTCGCGCAGCTCGTCCGCGATGATGCCCATGATACGCTCGCGGCTGGCGAGGATGGCAAGGTATTCCTTGATCTTGCCGGCCAGCTCTTCCAACTCGTCGGTGACTTCCTTGACCCCGATCTGGGTGAGGCGTTGCAGACGCAGGTCAAGGATCGCGCGGGCCTGAACCTCGGACAGGTTATAGGTGCCGTCGTCGTTGACCGGGTGCAGCGGGTCGTCGATCAGTTTCAGGTACTCGACGATCGAATGGGCTGGCCAGCGGCGGGTCATCAGTTTTTCACGGGCTTCCGCCGCATCGCGGGACGACCGGATGGTGGCCACGACCTCGTCCACGTTGGACACGGCCACCGCCAAACCACACAGGATATGGCTGCGTTCCCGGGCCTTGCGCAGTTCGAACGCGGTGCGCCGCGCCACCACGTCTTCGCGGAAGTCGATGAAGTTGGTCAGGAAGCTGCGCAGGGTCAGCTGTTCGGGCCGCCCCCCGTTCAGCGCCAGCATGTTGCAGCCGAAGGAGGTCTGCATCGGCGTAAAGCGGAACAGCTGGTTCAGCACCACCTCGGCGGTTGCGTCCCGCTTCAACTCGATCACCACACGCACACCGTTGCGGTCGGACTCGTCCTGCACATGTGCAATGCCTTCGATCCGCTTTTCCCGCGCCGCTTCGGCGATGCGGTCGATCATCGTGGCCTTGTTGGTCTGATAGGGGACCTCGTCGATGATGATCGCCCAACGGTCCTTGCGGATCTCCTCCACATGGGTCTTGGCCCGGATCACGACCGACCCGCGGCCCTCCAGATATGCCTTCCGCGCGCCGGACCGGCCCAGCATGATGCCGCCGGTCGGAAAATCGGGGCCGGGGACATAATGGATCAGGTCCTCGGACGACAGATCGGGATTCTCGATCAGGGCAAGGGTCGCGTCCACCACCTCTCCCAGATTGTGGGGCGGGATATTGGTGGCCATGCCGACGGCGATGCCGCCCGCGCCATTGACCAGCATGTTCGGGAAACGGGCGGGCAGAACGGTCGGTTCGCGGTCCTTACCATCGTAGTTGTCCTGAAAATCGACAGTGTCCTTGTCGATGTCGGCCAGCAGATAAGCCGCGGGTTTGTCCATCCGCACCTCGGTATAGCGCATGGCGGCCGCATTATCGCCGTCCATCGACCCGAAGTTGCCCTGACCGTCCAAAAGCGGCAGCGACATCGAGAAATCCTGCGCCATCCGCACCAGTGCCTCGTAAATCGCGCTGTCGCCGTGGGGGTGGTATTTCCCCATCACGTCGCCCACGGGGCGGGCCGATTTGCGGTAGGATTTGTCGTGCGTATTGCCGGTTTCATGCATCGCATAAAGGATGCGGCGGTGCACCGGCTTCAGCCCGTCGCGCAGGTCCGGAATGGCCCGGCTGACGATCACGCTCATCGCGTAGTCAAGGTAAGAGGTCTTCATCTCGGAGGTAATCGAGATGCTGGGCCCCTCCCAGGTGCTGCGCGGGATCGGCTTTTCTTCTTCGTTTTCAGGGGTTTCCGGGGTATCGCTCACGTCGTCCGCCTGTCTGCCCAAAGGCTGCTATATCTTGTTTGCGGTGTTATATCAGACCCCGGATATGGGGTGCAACGCCATAAGCCCAGCCAGTTTGGCAGCCGCAGGGATCGGCTGCTAATATTTTGTTTTAATTGACAATTAATATGGTTGTGATCTCATTTTCCCATCAGGCAGATAAAAGGGGGCGTTATGACCACCGAAACCGAATTGATGCTGAAGGGCTATGGGCTGACGACGGCCGAGCTTTATTATCACATGCCCGACCATCCGCACGTTCTCAATACCTTCATCTGGCAGGACTACGACCTTGCCCCGGATCACGATAGGCTCTTGGGGTTCATTTCCTTCTGGCGGGAAGAGATCGAGGGGCCGTTGCATTCGGTCCGCTATACTCACCGCAAATTGATCCGCCCAGGCGAATGGCGCAACGTGGTGGGCGAATTCCGCTACCATTAGAAGGTGGTGGGTTTTAACCCACCGCCCCCGGAGCGGCACGCGCCACCATCCCGAACAGATCGCGCGGATCGTCCGGATCGGCCAGCATGTCCAGGTTGGTAAAGAACCGCGTCCCCTGAATCGCCCGGTGGACATAGCGCAGCGCGCTGAAATCCTCGATCGCGAAGCCGACGCTGTCGAACAGGGTGATCTGTCGCGCGTCCCGGCGGCCCTCGGCGGCACCGGTCATCACCTGCCACAGCTCTGTCACCGGATGGTCGGTGTCCAGCTGCTGGATCTCCCCCTCCACCCGGGTTTGCGGCGGGTATTCGACGAAAATCTCGGACCGGTGCAGGATCGGCGCCGCCAGTTCCGTCTTGCCCGGGCAGTCGCCGCCGATGGCGTTGATGTGCACGCCGCTGCCGACCATGTTGTCGGTCAGGATCGTGGCATACTGCTTGTCCGCCGTGCAGGTGGTGATGATTTCCGCCCCCTCCATCGCGCTTTCGCCGCTGTCGCAGGACACAACCGTCAGGCCCGTTCCGCGCAGGTTGGTGGCGCATTTCAGCGTCGCCTTGGGGTCGACGTCATACAGCCGAACCGTATCGATCCCGCAGATCGCCTTGAACGCAAGGCACTGGAATTCCGATTGAGCACCATTGCCGATCATCGCCATTGTCCGCGCGCCCTTGGGGGCAAGGTATTTGGCCGCCAGCGCCGACATCGCCGCCGTCCGCAGCGCCGTCAGGATCGTCATTTCGGTCAGAAGCTTCGGATAACCGGTGTTCACATCCGCCAGAAGCCCAAAGGCGGTCACGGTCTGCAGCCCTTCGCGCGTGTTCTTGGGGTGGCCATTGACGTATTTGAACCCATACATCTCGCCGTCCGAGGTTGGCATCAGTTCGATCACCCCGACGGGGCTGTGCGAGGCAACGCGCGGGGTCTTGTCGAACAGCTCCCACCGCTTGAAATCCGCCTCGATCTCGGCGGCGAGGTCGATCAGCATCTGTTCGATGCCGATGTGATGCACCAGCCCCATCATGTGGTCGACAGAGACGAAGGGCACGAGGGCCAGATCGGAAGGGGTGGTCATGCGAAACTCCGCGTAGGTCGATCAAAGATGCGCCGCCCCAGAAGCGAGGCGGTGAGGTCCACCATCAGGCTGGCGGTCTTGCCCCGGTCATCAAGGAAGGGGTTCAGTTCCACGAGGTCGAGCGAGGTCACCAGCCCGCTGTCATGCAGCAGTTCCATCACCAGATGGCCTTCGCGCACCGTGGCCCCGCCCGGAACGGTCGTGCCCACGGCGGGCGCGATGGTCGGGTCGAGGAAATCCACGTCGAGCGAGACATGTAGCATCCCGTTAACCGCCGCGACCCGGTTCAGGAAGGCGGTCAGCGGCGCGGTGATCCCGACCTCGTCAATGGTCCGCATATCGGCAAGCGAGACATCCAGTCGCTCCAGCGCCGCCTTTTCCGCCCCGTCGACCGACCGAAGGCCGATCATGCAAACGTTTTCGGTGGGCACCGGCGCGGGCAGGGCGGGGAAGCCATCGAACCCCGGCTGACCGGTGACATAGGCCACGGGCGTGCCGTGCAGGTTGCCGGAGCCGGTGGTTTCAGGCGTGTGGAAATCGCTGTGGGCGTCCAGCCACAGGACGAATTGCGGCCGCCCCTGTGCCTGTGCGTGGGCCGCCATTCCTGCGACCGAACCGAGCGCCAGCGCGTGATCGCCGCCCAAGAAGATCGGCAGCCCTTTCGGCGCTGCCTCTTGCGCGCTGCGCATCAGGGCCTGTGTCCAGCCGATGGTTTCAGCCAGCGCGTGCACCTGCGGGTTCTTGAGGACCGGGACGTCGGTCACCCTGTCCGGCACCACATTGCCGATATCGGTCACGCTGTGCCCAAGCTCTGAAATCGCCTCGGCGATGCCGGCGGTCCGATAGGCGTCCGGCCCCATAAGACAGCCCCGACGACGCTTGCCGCTGTCCATCGGGGCCCCGATCAAGATGATATGAGTCTGTTCCATGCTTTATACTTTAGCCATTTCGGGGATGACAAAAGCAGGCAAAAGGATCAAAAGGGGGGCGGAGTGATCAAAACGGATGCCCATCATGGACGAACTGGATCAGCGCCTGCTGGCTGCCTTGAAACGCGACGGCCGCGCGAGCCTGTCAGAGCTTGCCGCCGATCTTGGCGTGACCCGGACAACCGTCCGCGCCCGGATCGCCCGCCTGTCCCAAAGTGGCGAGATCGCTGGGTTTACGGTCCTGACCCGCAACGATATCGCGGCCTCGCCGGTGCGGGGGCTGATGATGCTCGAGATCGAGGGGCGCGGCACCGAAAAGGTGATCCAACGCCTGACCGGCATGGCGCAGGTCGTTGCCGTGCACACCACCAATGGCACGTGGGATCTGATCGTCGAGATCGGGACCGATACGCTTGAGGCGCTGGATCAGGTGCTCTTTGACATTCGCAAGCTGGAGGGCGTCACCCGGTCAGAGACCAACCTTCTCTTGTCGACCCGCCGCGCCGCACGGCGCTAGGCCCGCCGCGCCGCCATCAGCCAGAGAACGACAAGGCCCACCGACAGGATCGTGTTCCAATTGGCCATCGACAGGCCGAAGAGGAACGGGGTGAAGGTGTCGCACAGCACGAGGGCAGGGGCCTCCGCCGCGGCGCCGGGCAAGAGGGATGCGCCCGACAGCCCGTCCAGCGCCCCGCCAGAGGCAGTGCAGCTTGCCGGACCATCCCACCATTTCTGTTCGACGCCCGAATGATACATCCCGATCCCGGCGGTGGTCAGCGCCGCAAGCCCACCCAACCAGGGCAGGATACGCCAGCCCAGACCCAACAGCGCCAGCGCCCCGATGCCGATTGCGGCCCCGTGCGGATAGCGCTGCCACAGGCACATCTTGCAGGGTGCCCAGCCAAGCGCCTGAAACAGGAACGCCCCGGCCAGTAGGGCGAATGACCCACCGGCGGCCAGAAGGATCAGTCGGGTCCGGGTCATAGATACCTCACTAGGATGAAACCGCCGACAAGAAGGACGCAGAAGGCGGTAAAGGCAAGACCCAAACGCCGTTCGATGAAATCACGAATGGGTGGGCCGAATTTCCACAGGAGGGCCGCCACGATGAAGAACCGCAACGCCCGCGCGATGATAGAGGCGACGATGAACACCGGGATCGACAGCCCCGTGGCCCCGGATGCGATGGTGATGACCTTGAACGGGAAGGGGGTCACACCCGCGATCAGGACGGCCCATGCCCCCCATTCGTTGTAGCGGTCTGCGAAGGCCGCGAAATCATCGCCCTTGCCGTAGAAGTCCAGCACCGGCTGGCCGACCGTATCGAACAGCACCGCGCCAATGTAATAGCCCAGGAGCGCCCCCAGCACTGACGACACGGTGGCAACTGTCGCGATCAGGAAGGCGCGGCGCGGCGCGGCGATGATCATCGGGATCATCAGCACATCCGGCGGGATCGGAAAAACCGAACTTTCAATGAAGGCAATCAGCGCCAGCGCCCAAAGCGCACGCGGGTGGTTCGCCAGCGACAGCGTCCAGTCATACAGGCTGCGGATCATTGCTCGGTGCCCTTGTTTTGACCTTAGTCCCCTAATCCGGGGCGCAGGTCAACCATGGGCCGTTGACGCCGCCGTGACCGGGCGCTAGACGGTCTTCGCTGGCCGGTGTGGCGGAATGGTAGACGCAGCGGATTCAAAATCCGCCGATGGCAACATCGTGAGAGTTCGAGTCTCTCCACCGGCACCAGAACTCCTTGAAAACCCATCAAGTATCGAATTTTCGACGAATCGAATCGTGTTTGTTGCCTGAAATGGAACTGATCCGGGGGGCAACAGCGGACTTTTCACAGATCGCGGACAATTCCCTCCGAAATCAGGCAAGAATCTGGCGCATGGTTAAGAGCGGCGGATCGGTCGCGGGCCATGAAACAGTTTTGGGCCTAGATGCAAGAACTCCCGCGTTTTTTCCACCATGAGTTGCGCCATTCGGCCCGCGACCTGACCTTTTGGATAGGTCGCGTTTCGATATCAGAAACAATCGGCAGGATATCGGAGTGTGGAACCGAACTAGAATCTGGCCAAATTGCGGCGCACCAATCGTTTTTCCCCTCTCATCCAAATATTTTTCGCTTTTTTTGCCACATTCTTGCCGGTATCCAAGACAAAGCCCAACTGGGGGGCTTACCGGCCGAGTGGGGCGGTCGGGTTCGATCAGAACTTCTGATCCGAACGAAGAGTTAGTCTGCGAGGGATGTCCTTTCGCATCAATTTTCGGTTGGTGGGCGCAAGCCCGTCAACCAACGTAAGAGTGTGTGGTGCCCCGACCGACTGCGGTCGCTTCTGCTTGCTTTTGCGTGAACGCCCGGACGGGAAACCGTCCGCTGCCAAGGGCTTTAGGGAAGTCGTGACATGTCGGATTATTTGATTGATTGGTCCAGCACCAATATTGACGGGACGAACAGTGCATCGGGAACAGGTGGGTCTATCGGGTTCTCGGTTTCCACCCCGACCAATGTAGATGGAAACTATTGGACCAAAGGCACGGCCGGCGGGTCCGACGGGCTCAAGTCGTCTTGCGTGAATGATCCGACCAAGATCGTCATCAACTTCGACCAGGCGGTGGAGAACCTGTCGTTCGAACTGTTCGACGTCGATTCCGACGAATGCACATGGGACGACAAGGTTACGATCTACGCCTATGACGCCTACGGCAATAAGGTCGAGGTGAACTTTTCCGATCTGTATTACCACTCGGTCAGCGGCAGCACGGTCGAAGGTGAGGGGTACTATAATTCCGGCGTCGAAGGCAGCGGCGCTCCGGACAGCGTGACGGTCAGCATCCCCGGCCCGATCGTGAAGCTTGAGATCATTCACGACAATGGCGACGCGGCAGCTTATTCCGGCACCGTCGGCGTGGGCGACATTGCCTTTGACCTTGCAGGGCCGACCCTGGACGGCACGGTTTCGGGCACCGCAGGCGACGACCTGATCGACGCGGGCTACACCGGCGATCCGCAGGGCGACATGGTCGACAACAACGATGCCATCATCGGCGGCCACAGCGGCAATGACGACCTGATCCTTGCAGGTGGCGGCAACGATACTGTGCTTGCCGGAGACGGCGACGACACCGTCTATGGCGAAAGTGGCAACGATGTGCTGTCCGGTGGCGCGGGTGACAACACTCTTTACGGCGGCACGGGCGATGACCTGTTTATTGGCGGCGAAGGCCACGATGCCTTCGCGGGCAATGCCGGCCAGGACAACATCGACTACTCGGCCTCGGATTCCGCTGTCTATGTGAACCTCGCAACCGGCGCCCTGTCGGGCGGCGACGCCGAGGGCGACAGCATCATCCAGGGCATCGACGGGGCCATCGGGTCCGCTCATGACGACACGCTGATCGGCTTCGACCAATCGGGCAGCGCCCCGTCCGACACCTATACCAACGAATTCTGGGGCGAAGCTGGCGACGACAGCATCGCGGGCGCGGGCGGCGACGACCGGCTGATGGGCGGCGAAGGCTGCGACACTATCGACGGCGGCGCGGGCAACGACCTGATCCGCGGCGACACCAACTATGATGGCAGCGTCGGCGGCGCGGGAGCTGCGGCCCCGACCGCGATGTCCTTCTCCTTTGTCGGGGCAAACATCGACGGGGTGAATACGGTCACCTCCGGCGGTTCCTCGATCGATGTGACGGTTTCGACGCCGACCAACGTCAATGGCGATTCCTTCTACATGGGCACCATTGCAGGCGAGACGGAACTAACCAGCGCCAGTGTGACCAACGGGACCGAGGTCTCGGTCAGCTTCTCCGGCGAAGTCACCAATATCAGTTTTGAACTGTTCGACGTGGATTCCGATGAATGCACCTGGGACGACAAGGTCACCGTGATCGCGCTTGACGCCGACGGGAACCAGGTTCCGGTCGTGTTCTCGAACACCTACATCCACGCGATCAGTGGCAGCACGATCGAGGGCGAAGGCAACTGGAACCCCGGCGTTGAAGGCAGCGGATCGCCCGACACCGTGACCGTGTCCATCGCAGGCCCGATCACCAGCCTCACGATCATCCATGACAACGGCGACGCCGCGACCTATTCCGGCACCATCGGGATCGGCGACATTTCCTTCACCACGGTCGGGTCGGAAGAAGAATGCTTTGACGACGTCCTGACCGGCGGCGCGGGCGAAGACGAGATCTATGGCGAGTTGGGCGCCGATGTCATCGACGGTGGCGCGGATGCCGACACCATCTATGGCGGCGATGATGCGGATACCATCATCGGCGGCGCCGGGGATCTGGTGGATGGCGGCGCGGGTGGCGACGACAACGATACGCTCGACCTGACCGGCTTGGGCAACTACATCCTGCAGGACCTGACCCCGGATTCGAACGGGAACGGCTATGATGGCACGGTTGTCTTCGTCGATGGCGACGGCAACCCGACCGGCGAGACGATCACCTTTACCGAGATCGAAAACATCATCGGCGATGAGTTCAACGGTGCCCCGGTCGCGCTCGACGACATTGCCAACACGGCGCTGACCAACGCGGTCACGATCGACGTGCTGGCCAATGATAGCGACCCGGAAGGCGAACCCCTGACCGTGGTCTCGGCCACGCTCGCCGATCCGACGCAAGGCTCGGTGGTGATCAACGGCGATGGCACCATCACCTTTACCCCCGCTGCGGGCGTCGAAGGCGAAGTGATCATCAACTACACCATCGAAGACCCGAACGGGAATTCGGACAGCGCCACGGTCACCGTCATGGTTGCCGACGGCACCGTCGAAGGCACCGCGGGCGATGACGTGATCAATGTTGGCTACACCGGCGACCCCGAAGGGGACATGGTCGACAACAACGATGCCGTCCTTCCGGGTGACACCGGTAACGATGACCTGATCTATGGCTTCGGCGGCAACGACAGCATCACTGCTGGCGATGGCGACGACGAGGTCTATGGCGGCGACGGCAACGACTTCATCCATGGGGTTGCAGGCAACGACACGCTGTTCGGTGACGCGGGCGACGATACCATCGTCGGCAGCTTCGACGACGACACCATCTACGGCGGCACCGGCAATGACTCTATCAACGGCCAGGGCGGCGTGGACACGCTCTATGGCGGCGATGGCGACGATATCGTCAAAGGCGGCACCGAAGGCGATTTCGTCTATGGCGGCGCGGGCAATGACGAGGTTTCCGGGTCCTCCGGTGACGACGTGGTCAGCGGCGGCACCGGCGACGACACCGTCTATGGCCAGGGCGGCGAAGACACCCTGTCCGGCGGTGCTGGCAACGACAGCATCTACGGCGGAGATGACAAGGACAGCATCACCGGCGGGTCGGGCGACGACACCGTCCACGGCAACGGTGGCGATGACAACATCGACAGCGGGTCGGGCAACGATCTTGTATATGGTGGCACCGGCAACGATGTGATCGACACCGCAGGTGGGGCAGGGCTGCCGGATATCGGCTACCCGGGCGTCTATCCGGCCGATCCGATCCCGAACGACGACATGGACACCGTCTATGGCGGCGCGGGGGATGACATCATCACCACCGGTGACGATGCCGATACCATCTACGGGGGCACCGGCAACGACTACATCGATGCCGGGATCGACGCCGACGTGGTCCGTGCTGGCGACGGCAATGACACGATCATCGGGTCCGAAGGCGGCGACGTCATCTATGGTGACGACGGCGACGACCTGATCATCGGCGGCCTGGAAACCGACGTGCTGGACCTGCCCGACGATCTGGACGGCGACGGTGACAGCAACGATCCGGGCGAAGACCTGGTGACCGACAACAATATGGACACGCTTTATGGCGGGGCCGGGAACGACATCATCACCGGCAACGACGATGATGACGTGCTCTATGGCGGCACCGGCAACGACAGCCTTGACGGCGGCGTTGACGAAGACGTGCTCTATGGCGGCGACGGGGACGACACGCTCACCGGCGGTCAGGGCAACGACATGCTCTACGGCGGGTTCGGGAACGACCTGTTCATCGGTGGCGACGCGGACGATGTGGTTGTCGGCGGCGAAGACCCCGATGACGGCGACTGGGACGTTCTGGACCTGACCGGGTCCAACGTGGATTACATCGAATATGTGCCGGGCGACCCCGAAGCGGGCACCGTGCACTTCCTCGATGGTTCCACCATGACCTTCTCGGAAATCGAGAACGTGATCCCCTGCTTTACGCCGGGAACCACGATCGCGACCCCGAAGGGCGAACGTCTGGTGGAAGACCTGCGCGAAGGCGACCGGATCATCACCCGCGACAACGGCATTCAGGAAATCGCCTGGGTTGGTCGCAAGGAGATGGCAGGCCGTCAGCTGGTCCAGAACCCGCACCTCAAGCCTATCCTGATCCGCGCTGGCGCGCTGGGGAATGGTTTGCCGGAACGCGACATGCTCGTGTCGCCGAACCACCGGGTGCTTGTGGCCTCCGAGCTGACCCAGCTCTACTTCGAAGAAAGCGAAGTTCTGGCCGCGGCCAAGCACCTTGTCGGGGCGCCGGGGATCCATGCGGTGGATGTGATGAACACCAGCTACATCCACTTCATGTTCGAACGCCACGAGGTCGTCTTGTCGAACGGGTCCTGGACCGAAAGCTTCCAGCCGGGCGACTATAGCCTCAAGGGCATCGGCAACAGCCAGCGGAATGGAATAGCCCCCTGAAAGTGGTCCACCAACTGGGATAGTTTGTCCCGCAAATTGGAGGATCAGCGATGGCTGGGA
>NZ_JAYKKJ010000012.1:0-68968 GCF_035969385.1 Marivivens marinus
TTCCCAGCCATCGCTGATCCTCCAATTTGCGGGACAAACTATCCCAGTTGGTGGACCACTTTCAGGGGGCTATTCCAGGACGACTGACCGTTCGCGGTGGTCAGATGCCGTCTGGCGGCGGCAAGGGGCAGCCCTCCGCCTCTGCCCAGATCGTCGACGGGATCAACTTTGGTGACGACAGCGGCGAATGGAGCCGGGACGGAGAATGCGACGACCGCCGGTTCTTCGGCAGCGGCATGGCCAGCGGGTTCAGCTGGGACCACGTTGGCCGCGACGCCAGCGACTGTGTGGCCGCCTTCCAATCGGGCACCGTGCGGATGTGGGACTACACCGAAGCCCGCGCCGCGACTCAATGCTCCGCCATTCAATTCGGCGATGACAGCGGCAGCTATCCCAATGACTATGAATGCGACGACATCCGGTTCGAAGGGCCGGGCGCGGCGATGGGGATGAGCATCGAAAACATGGGCGGGGACGCGAGCGATTGCAGCCGGTTGTGTGACTACGGCGTCGTCTTCCTGCGGGACTATTGACCATGACAGACCTGCCCTGGGTCGAAAGAGACATGCCGGAACGGCAATTGGCGGGGGTCCTGCACAAGGGCCCCTACAATCAGATCGGACCGGCCTTTGGCAGGCTGCATGAAGCCTTGTCCGGTTCCGGCCAGTTGCAGGCATCTGGGGCTTGGCTGGGTGTCTATTTGGATGATCTCGCCACCACTGCCCCGGCGGACCTGCGCAGTTATGCCGCCTGCGAGTTTCCAGCGGATCAGCCGGTCCCCGACGGCATGGAGCGCATCACTCTGCCAGCCTGCCGGGCTGCGATCTTCTTGCACGAAGGACCCTATGAGGGCCTGCCGTCCTTTTGGGAAGGGGTGACCGCGACGATCCGGGATCATGCGATCCCGGTCGGTACCGGCCCCTGCTGGGAAGCGTATCTGAATGACCCCACCACCACCGCGCCCGAGAACCTGCGGACCGAGGTGGGAATGCCGCTGGCCTAGCCCGCGATCATTTCAGACTGGCGCACGATCACCTCGGCCTGCTTGATGCTGGCGATATCGACAAGACGGCCCTTGTAGACGGTTGCACCTTCTCCGCGCGCCTTCGCCTCTTCCATGGCTTTCAGGATTTCGCGTGCTTCGGTCACGGCGTCTTCCGACGGGGTGAAAACTTCGTTTGCAAGGGCGACTTGTTTGGGGTGGATGGCCCATTTGCCGACCATGCCCAATGTTGCCGACCGGCGGGCCTGCGCGCGGTAGCCTTCATCGTCCGAGAAATCCCCGAACGGCCCGTCGACGGGCAGCACCCCGTGGGTCCGGCAGGCCGCGACGATGGCCGTCTGCGCCCAGTGCCACGGGTCGGAATAGTGCCGGGTATCGCCGTGCAGCATGTAATAGTTGTCCTGCGTGCCACCGATCCCGGTGGTTTGCATCCCCATGGAGGCCGCGAAGTCGGCGGCGCCAAGGCTCATGGCCTGAAGGCGGGGGGACGCTGCGGCGATTTCTTCGACATGGGCGATACCAGCGGCAGATTCGATGATTACCTCGAAGGCGATCGGCTTGGTCCGACCCGTAGCGCGTTCAACGGCCGTGGCCAGTGCATCGACGGCATAGATATCGGCGGCGCAGCCGACTTTGGGGATCATGATCTGGTCGATCCGGTCACTGGCGTTTTCCAGAAGGTCCACCACGTCCCTATACCAATAGGGTGTATCCAAGCCATTGATCCGCACCGACAGATGTTTGGTGCCCCAGTCGATATCGCCGATCGCCTCGATGATGTTCTTGCGGGCCTGCGCCTTGTCGTCTGGGGCGACCGAATCCTCAAGGTCCAAGTTGATCACGTCCGCGGCGCTGCCGGCCATCTTTTCGAAAATGGCAGGGCGCGACCCCGGGCCGAACAATTGGCAACGGTTCGGACGGGCGACGGGTGTGGGCTGAATGCGAAAGGACATCGGCGGCCTTGTAAGTTTGTTGCGTATTTGGATCACGGTTTTGGTAGAATATTACGCTGCGCTACGCAAGGCGCATTTTGCAGGTGCAGAAAAAGCTGGCGTTTCATCTGTTTCAAACGCAAAGCATTCGTTGAAACACCTGCGTTTCAGTAGAGAATTGTGCGTCAATATGCTTAGTGACGCTCATTTAAAAGCGTCATGCTGCAAGTTTGGGCGAAATTAGAGATCAACTTGCAAAGCGGCCATGGCACCTAGGGGCGTCCGCGCAAGGAGATGCTGCCATGATCAAGACCCCTTACCTGTTGTTCCTCGGAGATGCCCCTGACCAGCTCGCCGCCAAGGTGGCGCAAGGGATCAAGGATTGGCGCCCGGAAAATGCCGTTGGCCAGTTCCGGATGGAAGGCTGCGGGGCCGATCTGGGTCTGACCGACATGACCCTTGCCGAGGCGCAGGCCGCAGGTGCCAAGACGCTGGTGATTGGTGTCGCGAACCGCGGCGGCGTGATCTCGGCCGCGTGGAAGCAGGTCCTGCTCGAGGCGCTGTGCATGGGCTATGACATCGCGTCGGGCCTGCACAACCTTCTGAAAGACGAGGAGGACCTTGTGAAATGTGCCGCCGATCATGGCTGCACCCTGCATGACGTCCGCATCCCATCGGTAAAATATCCCATCGCCAACGGGGTCAAGCGCAGCGGCAAGCGCTGTCTGGCCGTTGGCACCGATTGTTCCGTGGGCAAGATGTACACGGCGCTGGCGATGGACGCGGAAATGCGGGAACGCGGCATGAAATCCACCTTCCGCGCGACGGGTCAGACCGGCATTCTGATCACCGGCGACGGCGTGCCGCTGGACGCGGTCATCGCGGATTTCATGGCAGGTTCTATCGAGTATCTGACCCCCGACAACGACGACGACCACTGGGACCTGATCGAAGGGCAGGGGAGCCTGTTCCACGTGTCCTATTCCGGTGTGACCATGGCGCTGGTTCACGGTGGCCAGCCTGACGCGCTTATTGTCTGTCACGAACCGACCCGCGCCCATATGCGGGGCCTGCCGGGTTATAAACTGCCCAGCCTTGAACAGGTGCGTGATCTTGCCCTGCAACTGGCCCATGTCGCCAACCCGGACTGCAAGGTCGTCGGCTATTCGATCAACACACAGCACATGACCGAGGCAGATGCCCTGACCTATCTGGCTGATATCGAACACCGGCTTGGCCTGCCCGCGACCGACCCGTTCCGCTTTGGTCCGGGCAAGCTGGTGGACGCGCTGGCCGCGATGTGATCGGGTCGCCCCGAACCACCGGGGCACCTGCCCGCCACCTGAATGCAAAGAGGCCGCCATGCAGATCACCGTCACCCCCGATACCTTCCGCCTTGCCCGTGTGTTCACCATTTCACGCGGGTCGCGGACCGAGGCGAAGGTGCTGACCGTGCGGGCGGAGCATGAGGGGGCGACGGGCTGGGGTGAATGCGTGCCCTATGCCCGCTACGGCGAAAGTCTGGACAGCGTGACGGCCCAGATCGAAGGCTTCTCGGGCCGCTGGTGTGACTTGCAAGAGGAACTGCCCGCAGGGGCGGCCCGCAATGCCATCGACTGCGCCCTATGGGACCACGCCGCCAAATGGAAGGGCAAGCCGGTCTGGGAACTGGCAGGGCTGTCCGCGCCGGGGCCGGAAATCACCGCCTATACCCTGTCGCTCGATACCCCCGAGGCGATGCGCGCGCAGGCCGCGGAAAACGCCCATCGTCCGCTTTTGAAGATCAAGCTGGGCACCCCTGACGACATGCCCCGGCTGGAAGCGGTCCGCGCAGGCGCGCCCAAGGCCCGGATCATCGTGGACGCAAACGAAGGCTGGACCGCCGAGGTCTATACCGATCTCGCGCCGCATCTGGTGCGGCTGGGGGTGGAACTGGTGGAACAGCCCTTGCCCGCCGGGCAGGACGACATGCTGGCCGAGATCGAACGCCCCTTGCCGGTCTGCGCCGACGAATCCTGCCACGACCGCGCCAGCCTTCCGGGGCTGAAGGGCAAGTACGATGTGGTCAATATAAAGCTCGACAAGACCGGCGGCCTGACCGAGGCGCTGGCCCTGCGCGAGGCGGCGCTGGCCGAGGGATACAAGGTCATGGTCGGCTGCATGGTGGGGTCGTCGCTGGCGATGGCGCCCGCGCTTCTGGTTGCGCAGGGGGCGATGGTCACCGATCTGGATGGCCCGCTGCTGCTGGCCGAAGACCGCGATCCGCCGATGACCTTTGACGTGGCGGGTATTCACCCCGCCCCCGCCGCGCTTTGGGGCTAAGCCCTATTTTACTCCACCCTGACCTGCGCTAAGTAACGGCGCGCGCTTCAGGAGGACAACAGATGCCCAGATACCGTTCCCGCACGACAACCCATGGCCGCAACATGGCCGGTGCCCGTGGCCTTTGGCGGGCCACAGGGATGAAAGAAGGCGATTTCGGCAAGCCGATCATCGCCATCGTAAACTCTTTCACCCAATTCGTGCCGGGGCATGTGCACCTGAAGGATCTGGGCCAGATGGTCGCCCGCGAGGTCGAAAAGGCCGGCGGTGTCGCCAAGGAATTCAACACTATCGCCGTCGATGACGGGATCGCCATGGGCCATGATGGGATGCTGTATTCGCTCCCCTCGCGCGAGGTGATCGCCGACAGCGTGGAATACATGGTCAACGCCCACTGCGCCGACGCGATGGTCTGCATCTCGAACTGTGACAAGATCACGCCGGGGATGCTGATGGCCGCGATGCGCCTGAACATTCCGTGTGTATTTGTCTCGGGCGGCCCGATGGAAGCGGGCAAGGTCGAATGGGGCGACGGGATCAAGGCGCTGGACCTTGTCGATGCGATGGTTGCCGCCGCCGACGACAAGTATTCGGACGAACAGGTGCAAGCCATCGAAGAGGCCGCCTGCCCGACCTGCGGGTCCTGTTCGGGGATGTTTACCGCCAACTCGATGAACTGCCTGACCGAGGCGCTGGGCCTTTCGCTGCCGGGCAATGGGTCGACCCTTGCCACCCACGCCGACCGCAAACGCCTGTTCCTTGAGGCCGGGCATCTGATCGTGGATCTGGCCAAGCGTCACTATGAAGGCGACGATTTCAGCGTCCTGCCGCGCAGCATCGCCACGTTTGAGGCGTTCGAGAACGCCATGTCGCTGGATATCGCCATGGGCGGGTCCACCAATACGGTGCTGCACCTGCTGGCCGCCGCCTATGAGGGCGAGGTCAATTTCACCATGGAAGACATCGACCGGCTGAGCCGCAAGGTACCTTGCCTGTGCAAGGTCGCCCCGGCGAAATCGGACGTGCACATGGAAGACGTCCACCGCGCCGGTGGCATCATGGCCATTCTGGGCGAGTTGGACCGCGCGGGCCTGTTGCACAACCATTTGCCGACTGTGCACAGCCCTACGATGGGTGATGCGCTCAAGAAATGGGACGTGGCGCAGACCGACAGCAACAGCGTGCACGAATTCTATTCCGCGGCCCCCGGTGGTGTCCGCACGACCGAAGCCTTCAGCACCGACCGCAGGTTCCCGAACCTTGATCTGGACCGGGAAAAGGGTGTGATCCGGGCAAAAGAACATGCCTTCAGCCAGGATGGCGGCCTTGCCGTTCTGTTCGGCAATCTGGCCGAGGAAGGCTGCATCGTGAAAACCGCAGGGGTCGACGATTCGATCCTGAAGTTCAGCGGCCCGGCCTATGTGGTTGAAAGCCAGGACGACGCGGTGAACGACATCCTGACCGGCAAGGTCAAGGCGGGCGACGTGGTCCTGATCCGCTATGAAGGGCCGCGCGGCGGGCCGGGGATGCAGGAAATGCTCTATCCGACCTCCTACCTGAAATCGAAAGGGCTGGGCGCAGCCTGTGCCTTGATCACCGATGGCCGCTTCTCGGGCGGAACCTCGGGCCTGTCGATTGGTCACGTGTCGCCAGAAGCCGCCGAAGGTGGCACCATCGGTCTTGTCGAACATGGCGACCTGATCGAGATCGACATCCCGAACCGGACCATCAACCTTGCCGTCTCGGACGCGGTTCTGGCCGAACGCCGCGCCGCGCAGGAGGCGAAAGGCTGGCACCCCGCCAAGCCGCGCAAGCGCAAGGTATCCACCGCGCTCAAGGCCTATGCCGCCCTGACCACCAGCGCCGCCAAGGGCGCTGTTCGCCAACTCTGAAGGAAGCCCAAGATGACCCGCACCGTCTATGTGAACGGAGACTACCTGCCCGAAACCGAAGCAACGGTTTCGATCTTTGACCGGTCCTTCCTGATGGCCGATGGCGTCTACGAGGTAACCTCTGTTCTGGGCGGCAAGCTGATCGACTTTGACGGCCATGTGGCCCGACTGGAGCGGTCCCTGACCGAACTGGACATGGCCAAGCCCGAGGCGTTCGATGATCTGTTGGAGATCCACCGCAAACTGGTGGAGGTCAACAACATCGACGAAGGCATGGTCTATCTTCAGGTCAGCCGCGGGTCTGCGGGCGACCGCGATTTCGTCTTCCCCGACCCAGAGGTGGTCAAACCCACGCTGGTGCTGTTCACCCAGTCCAAGCCCGGTCTGGCCGATAGCCCGGCGGCGAAGAGGGGGATCAAGGTCATCTCGATCGAGGACATCCGCTGGGGTCGCCGCGACATCAAGACGGTGCAGCTGCTCTATCCGTCGATGGGCAAGATGATGGCCAAGAAGGCGGGATGTGACGACGCATGGCTTGTCGAGGATGGCCATGTGACCGAGGGCACGTCGAACAACGCCTATATCGTCAAAGGCGGCAAGATCATCACCCGCAACCTGTCCAATGACATTCTGCACGGCATTACCCGCGCTGCCGTTCTGCGGTTCGCCCGCGAGGCGCAGATGGAGGTGGAAGAACGCCCCTTCACCATCGCAGAGGCACAAGAGGCGGACGAGGCGTTCATCACCTCCGCCTCGACCTTCGTGTTCCCGGTGGTGGAAATCGACGGCGTGGCCCTAGGTGACGGCACCCCCGGCCCGGTGGCCAAGCGGCTGCGTGAAATCTATCTGGATGAAAGCCTGAAATCGGCGATCTGAGCTGGTACCACCCTAACGGAAAAGGGGGCCGTCGGCCCCCTTTGCTGTTTCTGGTCGCCGTTCTGTCAGGCTGCGGCGTAGCTTACCGACACCGACGACAAAAGAGCGTTGATCTGATCCGTCGAGGTGGCCCCCTGAACGATCGCGACATCCTGACCACCAACCGTGATATGAAACCCGGCGCTGCTGGTCGTCCACGAAACAGGCTGCCCTGACAGCGCCGGGTTCAGGACAAGCGTAATGACCTCGGGGCCTTCAGCAAGCTCATGTTCCCAATCCGTGATGAGCACCGGATCCAGCGTCGGTTCGTAAACCACGACGTCAAATTCGTCATATTGTTCGCCGCCCGTCATGGTATCGCCCGCGTCGCCGACAAGGATGTCCTTGCCCCAGCCACCGTCGAGGATATCCGGCGTCCCTTCGTCGCCGGGGGCGTCCACGGCATAAATCTCATCCCAACCGGACCCGCCAAGTAGCGTGTTGCTACCTGCCACGTCGACAATCACGTCGGCGCCTGCGCCGCCCCGGATGACGTCATCGCCGTTGTCGTTGGCATCGACACCGGGCAAGAAATTGGTGTCGTCACCATCGCCCATGTATATGTCGTCGTCGCCCGCGCCACCATCGACGTAGTCATTCCCTGCCCCGGCAAATATGGCATCGTCGCCGTCGCGCCCGAGAAGAATGTCGTCGCCGGCACGGCCCGACAATGTATCGTCACCATCGCCACCGGTCAGGTCGTCGTCACCGTTGGTGCCCGAGACGGTTTCGCCCTCTTCGACCGTGTCTTCACCCCCGGTGAATAGTGCCGCCAAGAGGCCGAAGCTGATAAGCAACGGCAGAATAAAAAGTGCCATGTATCCCCCACAATATTACCGGCCCACCCGGCCGGAGTGCCCTAGATTACCGGATCGCTTCTGATTGTCTGAACGTCAGCAGCAGACAGCCCGGCAACCCCTTCGATCACCGCGACTTCGACGCCATCCAAAAAGATAATTGTGCCGGTTCCATCCGCCGTGGCCGCGACCGTTACCGGCAGGTCGGTCGCGCTCACGTATTGAATGACAATTGTGTCACCTTCGGACTGGTTGAAATCGGTGACCGTTGTTGCCGTGTCTCCAGTCGAGACATCAGTACGGAAGACATCCATACCCGTGCCGCCTGTCATCGTATCGCCGTCGTCGCCAAGCAGGGTGTCGTCGCCATCGCCGCCAATGAGCGTATCCGTTGCCGTACCCGCGCCGGTCTCGTCCGCCCCGCTCAGGGTGTCGTTGCCCGCACCGCCATCCAAGATGTTGCTTCCCAGCGCATCGGCCAGGATGTCGTTCCCGTCTCCGCCAAGCAGGGTATCATCGCCGGAATCGTCTGTCTCGCTTGATGCGGTGTGCAGGTCATCGCCCGCGCCGAAATCGAGGATGTCATTTCCGGCCCGGCCATCGAGTATATCGACACCGTCCAACCCGGACAGAGAGTCGTCGCCGTCTGTCCCTGTCAGCGTATCATCGAAATCTGTTCCAGCCGGAGCCCCGCTGTCGGTTTCGCTGTCGCCGCCACCATCAGTTGAGGTGGTGTCATCCGTGGTCGTATCCGTCTCGGGCTCATGATCGTCGTGGCTATCCTCGTCGACTTCTTCGTCGTCCATGTCACCGAAGGACAGTGGAAGCGCGGCCAAAAGGAGGAAGATGACAAACGGAAGAGCGGATGCAAACATTTCAGACTCTCAAGACTACGCCCGATGGGCCGATCAAAACCCACCTTGGTCGAAAACTGAGACAAATTCTTGCTTTATTCAAGAAGTCGAGGTGTTCGTTTCCGATTGCCCAACAAAGGCCCGATGAGGCCCTGATTGTTGACGGGCCTTCGACCCTAATCCGCTAGAGGGCCGACATTTTCGGCGAAGGCCTTCTTGAACTGCTCTTGCTTCTCGTCGCTGGCCTCGGTCTGGTTTTTGACCTTCCACGCATCGTAGGGCATTCCGTAAAAGGCCTCTCGGGCCTCTTCCTTGCTCATCTCGATGCCCTGATCGGTCGCGGCTTCCTGATACCAGCGCGACAGGCAGTTGCGGCAGAACCCGGCAAGGTTCATCAGGTCGATGTTCTGCACGTCGGGGCGTTGCACCATCAGGTGGTCGCGTAGGCGCCGGAAGGCGGCGGCCTCCAGTTCGGTCCGGGTCTTGTCGTCCATATCTGTCTCCTTCAAGGGCCTCAGACACCGTCAGCGATGGCAAGCGCGCGGTCAAGCAGCGGAGCAAGCCGTTCGGCCCATGCCTGCTGTTGCTCGGGTGTGCGGATCAGATCGTTGCGGATTTCCACCAGCACGTTCAAGCGCCCATGCTGCAAGGCATGGGTGTCGATGGAATCGCCGTCGAGGTGGCCGCCGTAGGGTTCGTTTTCGCCAACGCACCAGCGTTCGCCAAATGTGTCTTCGACCCAGGACGCAAGGGCCGCGTCCTGCCGCAACAGGTCGATCAGGGGGCGGGTCAGCCGTTCGTCGTAGGAATAGAGGATGCCCACCTGCCACGGACGGGGCGGCCGCCCGCGCAATTGGCGGGTAAAGCTGTGGACGGCGCAGATCACACTGTCAGGGCGACGGGCTGCGAGGGTCTCCAGCGCGTTGTGATAGGGGTGCCAGAGCCGCTCCATCCGGCGGGCCTTTTCTTCGGCAAAGGCCGCCCGGTTCGCCGGAATCACGGACCCGTCGTAAAGCTTCATCAGCACGGTCGGGTCGTCGGCGCCCCGGTTCGGGTCGATCACCAGACGTGAGAAATCCGATGAAACGGCGGGGCTGTCGAGCCGGTCGGCCAAGGCAAGCGTGACCCCAAGCGCACCGGGATCGAAGGCGATATGGCGCTCCATATCCTCGGGCGGAAGGCCCAGATCACCGCCGTTTACCCACTCCGGAACCCTGTTTGTGGCGTGATCGCAGGTAATCAGCCAGCGGGACTGCCGTTTTTCACCGTGAATATGGTAAGGTTTTTCCGACATTTGGGCCGTGGATCGTCTGTCATTATGCTGTCACAGCACATAGGCCAGTTGAGACCGGAATGGAATTGCGCAATAAGGGCGCAAATCGCCCGTTATCGCTAACGGCGCGAATCCGGCCAAGGGCCGCCAAAAGGATCGAAGGAACTGTCGCATGAGACGCCACCGCAATGTGAAAATCGTCGCCACACTTGGCCCGGCCTCCAGCACCTATGAAATGATACGGGGGCTTCACGAGGCGGGCGCGGATGTGTTCCGCCTGAACATGAGCCACGGATCGCACGACGAAATTGCTGAACGGCACGCAATCATCCGCAAGGTCGAGGCGGAACTTGGGTCGCCCATCGCGATTCTGGCAGACCTTCAGGGGCCGAAGCTGCGTCTTGGCACTTTCGCCAACGGCGAAGAAGAGCTGACCGAAGGCCAGTCGTTCCGATTGGACCTGAGCGACGCACCGGGCGACGCAACCCGCGTTCAACTGCCCCACAAAGAGATTTTCGACGCGCTGGAACCCAACGCGACCCTTCTGGTCAACGACGGCAAGATCCGCCTGCGGGTGAAGGATTGTGGCCGCGATTTTGCAGATTGCGTTGTCGAAGTTCCTGGCGTGATTTCCAACCGCAAGGGCGTGAACGTGCCGGATGTCGTCCTGCCGCTGGCTGCACTGTCCGACAAGGACCGCAAGGATCTGGAGTTTGTATGTGAACTCGGCGTGGATTGGCTGGCCCTGTCCTTCGTTCAGCGCCCCGCCGACGTGGAAGAGGCACGCGGCCTTGCCAAGGGCCGTGCGTCGATCCTGTCGAAGATTGAAAAGCCCGCGGCCGTGAAGGCCTTTGACGACATCCTTGCTGTGTCGGACGGGATCATGGTCGCCCGCGGCGATCTGGGCGTTGAACTGCCGGTGCAGAACGTGCCCCCGATACAGAAGCGGCTGATCCGGAAATCCCGTGCCGCCGCCAAGCCGGTGATCGTGGCGACCCAGATGTTGGAGAGCATGATCGACAGCCCGATGCCCACCCGTGCCGAGGTGTCCGACGTGGCCACCGCGATTTACGAAGGTGCAGACGCGATCATGCTGTCCGCCGAATCCGCCGCCGGCAGCTTCCCGATCGAAGCCGTCACCACGATGAGCAACGTGGCCACCGAGGTTGAAAGCGACCCCACCTATACCGACATCATCGAGGCGAGCCGCAAGGCCGACCGCAAGACGGTTGCCGATGGGATCGTCGCCGCAGCCCGTGAGATCGCGGAAACCACCAGCGTCAAGGCGATCTGCTGCTATTCGCAGTCGGGGACCACGGCGCTTCTGGTGTCGCGTGAACGTCCGCGGGTTCCGATCATCGCCCTGACCAGCGTGGAGCGGACCGCGCGCCGCCTGTGCCTGTCCTGGGGGACCAGCTGTGTCATCACCGGCCACGTCGACCGGTTCAAGACCGCCGTGATCGAGGCCGTCCGCGCCGCCAAGGCCGAAGGGCTGGCCGGAGAGCAGGACATGGTGGTCGTGACCGCCGGTGTCCCGTTCAACACGCCGGGGACGACGAACATCCTGCGTGTGGCCCCTTGCGAGGAACGTTTGATTTACAGCGCTGAAGCAGAGTAAGATCGGTCTATCGAGTTCCTGTTGGGTGTGTCATGGATACCGATCTATTTTTTGTCATTGGCCTGATTATTGCGGGCTTCTCCATTCCGCCGATCATTGGCGCCCTGTCCGAAGGGCGGGCGCCGCGGACAGCGGCGATCGCGATCCTGATCGGTGGCGGGCTTGTCGCGCTGGCGGTGAATGAACGTCCAGGCGCCTATTCGGTTTCTGAAATCCCCGATGCATTCGTTCGGGTGGTCGGGCGCTACATCAACTAGGCCTTTCCCTATTGCCTTTCCTCCATGCGCGGCCTATACGGCCCGCTCAACCCGCGAGACCGGCCGGAATGGCATGCCGAGTCGCGCGTCCGACCAACCCTTTCGAGGAGATGGAAATGCCGAAGATGAAGACAAAATCGAGCTGCAAAAAGCGGTTCAAAGTGACGGCCTCGGGCCGGATCAAGGCCGGTCAGGCGGGCAAGCGCCACGGCATGATCAAGCGCACCAACAAATTCCTCCGCGATGCTCGCGGCACCACCACCCTGTCGAAGGCTGATGAAGGTATCATCAAGCCGATGATGCCCTACGCGCGCTAAGGAGGACTGAAAGATGCGAGTTAAAGGCGGAACCGTCACTCATCGTCGTCACAAGAAGGTCCTTGACGCTGCCAAGGGCTATTACGACCGTCGCTCCAAGACCTTCAAGGTCGCGCGTCAGGCCGTGGACAAGGCCAACCAATACGCCACCCGTGACCGCAAGGCCCGCAAGCGGAACTTCCGCGCGCTGTGGATCCAGCGGATCAACGCCGGTGTGCGCGCCCTGGATGCCGACCTGACCTATTCGAAGTTCATCAACGGGCTGTCCAAAGCCGGGATCGAAGTGGACCGCAAGGTTCTCGCCGATCTGGCCGTGCACGAGCCCGAAGCGTTTAGCGCCATCGTCGACAAGGCGAAGGCCGCGCTCGCTTAACCCCCAGCCGGGTTAGAACATTACGAAGCCGCGGACCCTCGCCGGGGGCCGCGGCTTTTTGTTTGTCTGCATCCCCGGCAAAGCGTTGCGGCCCCGCCCGCCATTGGGTAGCACACGGGCAAGTGAACAAAGGACGCCAGAGACATGGACGATCTGAAGAACAAATACCTTGGGCTGATTGCCAATGCCGCCGACGAGGACGCGATCGAGGCGGTCCGCCTTGCGGCCATTGGCAAGAAGGGCGAGATCGCCCTGAAGATGCGTGAACTGGGCAAAATGACCCCGGAAGAGCGGCAGGTTATGGGCCCGGCGCTGAACGCGCTGAAGGATGAGATCAACAGTGCGCTGGCCGCCAAGAAGGTCGCGCTGGCCGATGCGGCGCTGGACGAGCGGTTGCGCGGCGAATGGCTGGACGTGACCCTGCCGTCGCGCCCGCGTCGGACCGGCACGATCCACCCGATCAGCCAGGTGACCGAGGAGCTGTCGGCGATCTTTGCCGACATGGGCTTTGCCGTGGCCGAGGGCCCGCAGATCGACAGCGACTGGTATAACTTCGACGCGCTGAACATCCCCGGCCACCACCCCGCCCGGGCCGAGATGGATACCTTCTACATGCACAGGGCCGAAGGCGATAACCGCCCGCCCCACGTGCTGCGCACCCACACCAGCCCGGTCCAGATCCGGACCATGGAAAAGACCGGCGCGCCCATTCGCATCATCGCGCCGGGCCGCGTCTATCGCGCCGATTACGATCAGACCCACACCCCGATGTTCCATCAGGTCGAAGGGCTGGCCATCGACAAGGATATCTCGATGGCAAACCTGAAATGGGTGCTTGAGGAATTCCTGTCGGCCTTCTTCGGCAAGCGGGTCAAGACGCGATTCCGGGCTTCGCATTTCCCCTTCACCGAACCCTCGGCCGAGGTGGACGTGCAGTGCCGCTGGGACAACGGATCGGTCACCGTCGGCGAAGGCGACGACTGGCTCGAGGTGCTGGGGTCCGGCATGGTCCACCCCAAGGTGTTGCAGAATGCGGGCATCGACCCGACCGAATGGCAGGGCTTTGCCTTTGGCATCGGGATCGACCGGATCGCCATGCTGAAATACGGCATCCCCGACCTGCGGGCCTTCTTCGACAGCGACCTGCGCTGGCTGCGCCACTACGGGTTCGCCGCGTTGGACGTGCCGACGCTGCACGGAGGGCTGTCGCGGTGACGCCCACATCCAATATCTGCGGCGCGTCAGCGCCGCATCGCGCCCGACCCGCCCCCATGGGCGGGCGCGATTGCGCCCACCCCGGGACGGGCGCGATGCTCACCAATTCGCTCCACAAGGAGACACGCGCATGAAATTCACCCTCTCCTGGCTCAAAGAGCATCTGGAAACCGACGCAACCGTTGACGAGATCACCGAGGCACTGACCGACCTTGGGCTTGAGGTCGAAGGCGTCGAAAACCCGGCGCAGAAGCTGGCCACCTTCACGCTGGCCAAGGTCAAGCACGCCGAACAGCACCCCGATGCCGACCGTCTGCGCGTCTGCACGGTGGAAACCGACGAAGGCGACAAGCAGATCGTCTGCGGCGCCCCCAACGCCCGCGCGGGCATCACCGTGGTGCTGGCGAAACCCGGCGACTATGTCCCCGGCATCGACGTGACCCTGTCTGTCGGAAAGATCCGCGGCGTCGAAAGCCACGGCATGATGGCCTCGGAGCGCGAGCTGGAGCTGTCGGACGAACATGACGGCATTATCGAACTGCCCTCTGGCGAGGTCGGTCAGAAGTTCATTGACTGGCTGGCGGTCAACGATCCGTCCAAGGTTGATCCGGTGATCGAGATCGCGATTACCCCGAACCGGCCCGACGCGCTGGGTGTACAGGGGATCGCCCGTGACCTTGCCGCGCGCGGATTGGGCAAGCTGATCGCGCGACCGGTTGACCCGGTCCCGGCCAGCTTTGAAAGTGACATCAAGGTGTCCATTGATGACGATACGCTAGAATTGGCGCCGGTTTTCTATGGCCGTTTGATCAAGGGCGTGAAGAATGGCCCGTCGCCACAGTGGTTGCAGGACCGGTTGAAGGCCATCGGGTTGCGCCCGATTTCCTTCCTTGTCGATGTCACCAACTTCTTCACCTATGACCGGAACCGCCCGCTGCACGTTTTCGACGCGGACAAGGTCAAGGGCGATCTGCGGGTGCACCGCGCCAAGGGCGGGGAAGAGTTCCTCGCGCTGGATGAAAAGACCTATACCCTTGCCGAAGGCATGGTCGCGATTTCCGACGACAACGGCGTCGAAAGCCTTGCCGGGATCATGGGCGGCGAACATTCCGGCTGCACCGAGGAAACGGTGAATGTCTTCGTCGAAAGCGCCTATTGGGAGCCGGTGAACATAGCCCTGACCGGTCGCGCGCTGAAGATCAATTCCGACGCCCGCTACCGGTTCGAACGCGGGATCGACCCAGCGTTTTCGCTGGAGGGGCTGGAACTTGCCGTGCGGATGATCGTGGATCATGCGGGCGGCGAGGCGTCCGAGGTGGTCAAGGCGGGTGAGGTTCCGGATCATTCCCGGTTTTACAAGCTGGACCCCAAGCGGGTGATCAGCCTTGTCGGGATGGAGATCCCCGAGGCCGAACAGCGCCAGACCCTCACTGCGCTTGGATTCCGTATGGAAGGCGACAAGGCCCATGTGCCCAGCTGGCGGCCCGATGTGTTGGGCGAGGCGGATCTGGTCGAGGAAGTGGCCCGCATCGCATCGCTGACCAAGCTGGAGGGCAAGCCCCTGCCGCGCGTCGCCCCCGGCGTGCCGAAGCCGATCCTGACCCCCGGTCAGGTGCGCGCCACCGCGGCCCGCCGCACCGCTGCCGCGCTGGGCTACAACGAATGCGTGACCTACAGCTTCATCGACCAAGAGGCCGCGTCGCTGTTTGGTGGGGGCGAGGATGGTTCGATGCTGGAAAACCCGATTTCCAGCGACATGAGCCATATGCGCCCCGATCTTCTGCCCGGTCTGTTGCGTGCTGCCGCCCGCAATCAGGCGCGTGGTTTCATGGACCTTGCGCTGTTCGAATGCGGCCATGCGTTCCACGGCGGAGAGCCGGGAGAGCAGAACCTGCAAATCTCGGGTGTTCTGATCGGCCGGACCGGGCCAAAGGACGTGCATGGCGCCTCGCGCCCTGTCGACCTTTACGATGCCAAAGCCGATGCAGAGGCGGTGCTGGCCGCCATCGGCGCGCCCGCAAAGGTGCAGATCCTGCGCAATGGGCCGGACTGGTGGCATCCGGGCCGCCACGGGCAGATTTGCCTTGGCCCGAAAAAGGTGTTGGGTGTCTTTGGGGAAATCCATCCCAAGGTCCTGCGTGACATGGACATCAAGGGCCCCGCGGTCGCCTTCACCATCTGGCCCGAGGAAGTGCCGCTGCCGCGCAGCCAAAGTGCCGCGCGCCCTGCGCTTCATGTGTCGGAATACCAGGCCGTCGAACGGGATTTCGCCTTTGTGGTGGATGCCGGGGTCGAGGCGCTAACCCTCATCAACGCCGCCGCCGGGGCCGACAAGGCCCTGATCGAAGAGGTGCGCCTGTTCGATGAATTCACCGGCGGCAGCCTTGGCGAAGGTAAGAAATCCCTTGCGATCACCGTGCGCATCCAGCCGACGGAGGGCACGTTGAAGGACAAGGACATCGAGGCGCTGAGCGCCAAGATTGTCGAGAAGGTGAGCAAGGCGACCGGCGGCACCCTGCGTGGGTGACGCCGGTGGAGGTCCGCCGCGCAACGGTATCGGATGCGGCGGCCCTGACCGAAGTTGTCAGGGCCGCCTACGCCCCTTTTCGTGCTGCTGGTCTGCGCCTGCCTGAGGTCGAGGCAGGCATTGCCGAAGCCATTACAGATGCGCCGGTTTGGGTGGCGGTCGAAGGGGCCGCGATCATCGGAGGGGTGATCGTCCGGCATTCGGACACGTCGACCATGGTCGAGAATCTTGCAGTCCATCCCGATGCATCGGGCAAGGGCGTAGGCAGACGTCTTTTGCAGGCTATCGAGCAGTGGGCGCAACAGTTGGGTTTGCCGGGCCTGCACCTGGCTACTCACGTCGATATGGCCGCAACGATTGCCTTCTATCGACACCTTGGATGGCATGAGGTGGGCAGGGAGGGCGCAAAGCTCTATCTTGCGAAGACATTGAATGAAAACGATCCCTAGGAGAACGACATGACCCTGAACGTCTACCTGTCTGGCGAAATCCATACCGACTGGCGCGACCAGATCATCGAGGGGTCCAAAGGTTTGGATGTGCTGTTTTCCGCGCCGGTCACGGACCACGATGCCAGTGATGATTGCGGTGTCGCAATCCTTGGCGCTGAAGACAACAAGTATTGGCACGACCACAAGGGCGCGATGGTCAACGCGATCCGAACCCGCAAGGGGATCGCCGACGCGGATGTTGTCGTCGTCCGGTTTGGCGAGAAATACCGCCAGTGGAACGCGGCCTTTGACGCGGGCTATGCGGCGGCCTTGGGCAAGTCCCTGATTGTCCTGCAAATGCCCGAACACGACCATGCCCTGAAAGAAGTGGACGCGGCCGCCCTTGCCGTCGCGCGGGAACCGGGGCAGGTGGTCGAGATCCTGCGGTACGTGCTGACTGGGCAGCTGCCCGGTTAGGCCCGCGTGCTCACGGGGAACCGGGGCGAAAAATTACCATAGATTTGTGTGGGGCTGACGCTAGGATTAGCGCTATCGGCGACAGCGTTTTGTCTGGGTGTCGCGATCAACAAAGAGTGGGGACAAGTATGCTCAAGGAATTCAAGGATTTCATTGCCAAGGGCAATGTTATGGACATGGCCGTCGGGATCATCATCGGCGCAGCCTTTACCGCTATCGTCAGCAGCCTTGTCGCTGACCTGATCAACCCGATCATCGGGCTGTTCACCGGCGGCGTCGATTTCACCAATAACTACGCGGTTCTGTCCGGCGAGGTCGCCGAGGGCGCGAGCCTTGAGGCCGCACGCGAGGCCGGGGCGTCTGTCTTTGCCTATGGGTCGTTCATCATGGCCGTGATCAACTTCCTGATCATCGCTTGGGTGGTCTTCATGCTCGTCAAGGCCGTGAACAAGGCCAAGGACGCCGCTGCGAAGGAAGAAGAGGCCGCCGCCGAGGCCGCGCCCGCTGGCCCGAGCGAGATCGACCTGCTGACCGAGATCCGCGACGCGCTGGCCAAAAAGTAAGTCCACCACCACGGAACGGAGAGGGCCTGCCGACCGGCGGGCCCTTTCTAGTTGGAGAAGGTCACTTTCAATGCCTTGGGGCCGCGCACGGACAGGCCGGTTTTGTAGATCGGGGCCTCTTCGGCCAGTTCGATCCGGCTGAACCGGTCGAATAATTGGCCAAAGACTACCTCCATGTCGATCCGGGCCAATTGGTTCCCAAGGCAGAAATGCGCCCCCCCGCCAAACGCCAGATGCCGGTTTGGGCTGCGACCCACGTCAAAGGTCTCGGGCTGGTCAAAGGCCGCCGGGTCGCGGTTGGCGGCCCCGTAAAGGACGCCGATCCGGTCGCCGCGATGGAAGGTCTTTCCGGCCACCTCGCAGTCTTCCGTCGCATAGCGGTGGAAGAATGGCAGGGGGCTTTCATAGCGGAACATCTCCTGAATCGCGGTGGGCATCAGCCCCCGGTCGTCACGCAGCCGCTGCATCTGATCGGGGTGGCGCAGCAGGGCGTGCATACCGGACCCCAGAACGTCGATGGTCGATCCATGGCCCGCCATGAGGATCAACATGCAGGTGGAGATTAGTTCATCCTCGGACAGATCGCCCCGGCCCAGTGCCCCGATCAGCGAGGTCAGGATGCCACCATCTGGTTCTGCCCGGCGCAATTTAATCAGGTCCAACAGGTAATGATAGAAATCGGTGACAGCCTGTTCGGCCTTTGCTTTTTTCGCGTCAGTCCTGTCGATGTCGAAATAACTGACGGTATCTTCGGACCATTGCCGCAACTGGGGGCAGTCTTCGTCCGGGACGCCGATGACCCGGCCGATGACATGGCCGGGGATGTGGGCGGCGAATTCGCCGATGAAGTCTATGGTCCCCTTGTCCGCAACCTCGTCCACCAGACCCGTTACGAAGGTTTCGATCATGCCGCGCTGCCCTGCAAGGTGGGTCTTGGTGAATTCCCGGAACACCAGCTTGCGCAGCCGATCGTGCACCGGCCCGTCACTGTCCAGAAGGCTGAACTGCACGAACCGTTCGTGGTTTGGCATGTCGTGGAAATTCTCGGCCCGTTGCTGGGCGGCGCGGTCCTCGTCTGACATGAAGGCGTCAGATGCCCGGACCATGGTCTTGTCCTGAATGACCCGGTTCACGTCCTCGAACCGCGAGACCAGCCAGATATCAAAGTCATCAAACCGGACCGGGCCGGGCTGGGTGCGCAGATCCGCGTAGGCCGGGTAGGGGTCTTGGGCGAAGGCGGCTGAAAGGGGATCAAAGGACGGGGGCAGGTCTGACATGGCTGTATCCATTTTTTCCAAGCATGGCACAGGCCAGATACAAAAGAGAAGGCCCGCCGGGAGGATGGCGGGCCTTCTTGCGGTTAGCAGTTGCTTTCCGGCTTACTTGATCGCCAGTTGCGGCGACAGAACGTCGATGCCCAGCGCTTCGCCAACTGCGTAGTAGGTCAGTTGACCGGCGTGGACGTTCAGACCGTTCAGCAGATGCTTGTCGTCTGCGCAGGCCTGTTTCCAGCCCTTGTTCGCCAGCGCCATCATGAAGGGCATGGTGGCATTGCCAAGCGCAATGGTAGAGGTGCGGGCAACCGCGCCGGGCATGTTGGCCACGCAGTAATGCATGATGCCGTCCACGTCATAGATCGGGTCCTGATGGGTCGTCGCGCGGGAGGTTTCAAAGCACCCGCCCTGGTCGATCGCCACGTCAACCAGAACCGCGCCGGGCTTCAGTTCCGACAGTTGGTCGCGCTTGATCAGTTTGGGCGCGGCGGCACCGGGGATCAGCACGGCACCGATGATCATGTCGGCCTGACGGGCCAGTTCGATGGTGTTGCCGGCGCTGGCGTAGGAGGTCTTGAAGGTGCCTCCGAACACGTCGTCAAGGTAGCGCAGACGGGGCAGGGACCGGTCCAGTACGGTCACATCGGCGCCCATACCGGCGGCGATCTTGGCCGCGTGGGTGCCGACGACACCGCCGCCGATGACCACGACCTTGGCCGGGCCGACGCCGGGAACGCCGCCCATCAGGACGCCACGGCCGCCATTGGCCTTTTGCAGGGTCCAGCTGCCAACCTGGGGGGCCAGACGGCCTGCAACTTCGGACATCGGGGCCAGCAGGGGCAGACCGCCACGGTCGTCGGTCACGGTTTCATAGGCGATGGCGGTGCAGCCCGAGGCCAGAAGGTCCTTGGTCTGTTCCGGATCGGGCGCAAGGTGCAGGTAGGTGAATAGAAGCTGGCCTTCGCGCAGCATCTTGCGTTCGCCAGCCTGCGGCTCTTTCACCTTCACGATCATGTCGGCGGTGTCGAACACCTCTTTCGCGGTGCCGACGATCTTAGCGCCAACGGCGATGTAGTCCTCATCGGTGAAGCCAGCGCCAGCACCGGCGTTCGTTTCGATGGTGACGGTGTGACCGGCCAGAATGGCCTCGTGCGCAGCGTTCGGGGTCATCCCGACCCGGAATTCCTGCGGCTTGATTTCCTTTGGGCAACCGATGTGCATTTGGGCGTCCTCCTCGTCCCCCGGGGCAGGGGGTGTTTTCATCTGAGCCGACTGTCGCGCGTCCCTATTGCAATTGCTTGGGGATTCTTTGTATAGCAGAACGAAATTTTCGAATGTTTGTGCGTATACATCTGAAAAGTTAGGAAAGGCGTGCGCGATATGGAACTGGATCACATTGATCGTCGACTCCTTGAGGCGCTTCAGAAGGACGGCCGTATGTCGAATGCGGAGCTGTCCGAACAGGTGAACCTGTCGCCTTCGGCCTGCCACCGTCGGGTTCAGCGGCTGGAGAAGGACGGGTTCATCAAAGGCTATGTGGCGCTTCTGTCGCCCCGCCGTCTTGGCCGCCCGTCGCTGGTGTTCGTGGAAATTACGCTCAGTGGGCAGGCTGACGAAATCCTTGATGCCTTTGAGAAGGCCGTGGCGCGTGTACCGGATGTTCTGGAATGCCACCTGATGGCCGGGTCGGCGGACTACCTGCTCAAGGTCGTGGCCCGCGACACCGACGATTTCGCCCGTATCCACCGGCAATATCTGGCGACCTTGCCGGGGGTGCAGACCATGCAATCCTCTTTTGCGCTGCGCACAGTTCGCCAGACCACGGCCCTTCCAGTCTGAGCGGGCAAAGAAAAACCCCCGTGGCCAGGCCGCGGGGGTAATCCAATAGTGTTCTCAGGCGAACAAGGGGTGCTTAGAGCAGACCCTCGCGCTGTGCCTTCTTACGAGCCAGCTTGCGCTGACGGCGGATGGCTTCTGCCTTCTCGCGCGCCTTGCGGATGGAGGGCTTCTCGAAGTGCTGACGCAGCTTCATTTCACGGAAGACACCTTCACGCTGCAGCTTTTTCTTGAGGGCACGAAGTGCCTGATCGACGTTGTTGTCGCGAACGCTAACCTGCATGTGGTTTTCACCACCTTTCTAAGTTGGATTTGCAAAAAGATTGCAGGAGCCGCGCCTATAGCAACTCCCCCCCGGTTTGTCTAGGGTATGCTCCGAAGGAGACCGCCATGGATGCCACCGTGACCGCACCGCAGATTTCCAAACAGAAGCAACGGCTTCTGGATGCGATCCTGCCACATGTTCCGTTTGACGGCTGGACCGACGCCGCATGGGCTGCGGCCCTTGCCGATCTGGGCGTTTCAGAGCCCGAGGGACGGCTGATTGCGCCGCGCGGCGCGGTTGATCTGGCGGTGGCCTATCATCATGCGGGCGACGCCGCGATGCTGGACCGGGCAGCGGCGGAAGACCTGTCAATGCTTCGCTATTCCGAACGTGTCGCGCGACTGATCCATCTGCGCCTTGACGGGGCCGACCGCGAGATCGTGCGCCGGGGCACGGCCCTGTTCGCAATGCCGCATCACGCGGTGGAAGGGGCGGCGCTGATCTGGGGCACCGCGGACCTGATCTGGCGGGCGCTGGGCGATACCTCGGATGATCTGAACTGGTATTCAAAGCGGGCGATCTTGTCGGGCGTCTACGGGTCGACCGTTTTGTTCTGGCTTGGGGATGACAGTGGCGGGGTGGACACAGATGCCTTCATCGACCGCCGCATTGCCGATGTCATGCGGTTCGAGAAGTTCAAGGCGGACGCGCGAGAGAAACCGCTATTGAAACCCTTTGCCGCCGGGATTGACCGTCTGGTTTCTGGTGTCCGCGCCCCGGCGGGGCGGGCAGCGCCGGACGATTTACCGGGGCATTGGTCCCCGTCGACGGGGGGCGAGCAATGATCCCCGAGACCATGCGCGCAATCGAGATATCCAAGCCGGGTGGGCCCGAGGTTCTGGTCGAAACGACACGGCCGGTTCCGACCCCCGGTTTGGGGCAGGTTCTGTTGCGGGTGGCCTATGCCGGGGTGAACCGCCCCGATGCCCTGCAACGCGCGGGCCTTTACGCGCCACCACCCACGGCAAGCGACCTGCCGGGATTGGAAGCCTCGGGCGAGGTGGTGGCGGTTGGGCCGGGCGTCGAAGGCGTGGCCAAGGGGGATTTCGTCTGTGCGCTTTTGCCGGGTGGGGGCTACGCGGAATATGTCGTCACACCTGCCGCCCATTGCCTGCCGATTCCCGCGGGCCTTAACCTTGGACAAGCGGCCTGCTTGCCGGAAACCTTTTTCACGGTCTGGTCCAATGTCTTCATGCGTGGCGGACTGCGTGGGGGAGAACGGTTTCTTGTCCATGGGGGATCGTCCGGTATCGGCACAACCGCGATTCAATTGGCGCGGGCCTTTGGGGCACGGGTCTTTGCCACGGCGGGCTCAGACCCCAAATGCGCCGCTTGCGCCGAGCTAGGGGCTGAACGCGTGATCAATTATCGGCAAGAGGATTTCGTGGATGTCCTGCGGGCCGAAGGTGGCGCGAACCTTATCCTCGACATGGTAGGTGGGTCCTATATCGCGCGAAATATCAAGACCCTGGCGGATGAAGGGCGGCTGGTCCAGATCGCCTTTCTTCAGGGTCCGAAGGCCGAGATCAACTTTGCTCAGGTCATGATGCGGCGACTGACGATCACCGGCAGCACCTTGCGCCCGCAGTCAGAACTTGCCAAGGCGCGGATCGCGGAAGAGCTGGAGGCGCAGGTCTGGCCGCTGATTGCCGCGGGTCGGGTGGCGCCGGTCATGGACAGTTCGTTCGTACTGGCCGATGCGGCCAAGGCCCATGCAAGAATGGAAGCCGGGGACCACATCGGAAAGATCGTGCTGAAGGTGGCGGACTAGCGCAGCGGCTGAAACAGGGCGTCATCCAGGGTGCAATCCCGGATCACGTCAGCCCCACAACGGCGCGGTTCCAGCGACCGGGTCAGGCAGATCCGCGCCTCTTGTATCTGGCCGGATCGGCAGGTGATGGTGATCTGGTCTGCCGAAAGGTCCGGATTGTCGCGCAGGAAGGCCTGTTCGACCACCGAAGCCGGCAGGGTCACCGGGTTTTGCAGGCGCCGGAAGACCTCGGGCCGGACAATCCGGCCATAGGCCTCGCGCGAGAGGGCGAAATAATCTTCGGGCGATAGCCCGCTGCACACCCCGTGCTTGCGCCACTGATGCCAGGCCAGCCCGCTGGTTCCCATAATATCGGCCATCGCCCCCGTCTGGCCCCGGCTGGGGGCGCTGAATCCGGTGCGGCAATAATCCGGCCAGCCCCGTTCATACTGCGGCCACAGCCCGTGCAGAACCCATCCGAACCCGCTGTCCGCATCGCATTGCGGGGAATTGCGCGCGTCCCCTTCCAGATCGCACCAGTTGGGCGACCATGACAGGGACAACACGTAATAGTCGAAGTCTTCCGCCGTGCCATCGGCGCGGGCGGCGGAAATTTGCAGGCACAGCAAGAGCAGCGAAATCAGACGAACCATTTTGATCTTTTCACTTGTTCCACGAAAGACTATACAGCGCCCGAGTTCCCCGACAACGAGAACTGGGCCCCCGCGGTCCGCCCCAGATCCGGGGCACGGGGAAGGCATGGATTTAGGAGACGCTTGATGTCTGACAAACCGATCATGGCGAAGGCCACCGCGGTCTGGCTCGTGGACAACACGACCATCACCTTCAAACAGATTGCCGACTTCGTGGGAATGCACGAGTTGGAGATTCAGGGCATCGCCGACGGCGACGTGGCGGTTGGCGTAAAGGGGTTCGACCCCATCGCAAACAACCAACTGACCCAGGAAGAGATCGACAAGGCCGAGGCCAGCCCGCTGCACAAGCTGAAGCTGAAGTTCAACCCCTCCGCCGTGGGCGAGGAAAAGCGGCGCGGCCCGCGCTACACCCCGCTGTCCAAGCGGCAGGACCGTCCGGCGGCCATCCTGTGGCTGGTAAAGTTCCACCCGGAACTTTCCGACAGCCAGGTTGGCAAACTGGTGGGCACCACCAAGCCGACCATCCAGGCGATTCGTGAGCGGACCCATTGGAACATTGGCAATATCCAACCGATCGATCCGGTCGCGCTGGGCCTGTGCAAGCAGTCGGAACTGGATGCCGCCGTGCAGAAGGCCAACGCCAAGAAGGCCAAGGAAGGCGGCGTGATGTCCGACGACGAACGGCGCAAGCTGGTGTCGACCGAACAGTCGCTGGGCATGGATCCGGAACCGCGGATCCCCACGGCCATTTCCGGGCTTGAAACCTTCACCCTGTCTGACAGCGGTACCGACCCGCGTGGCGACGACGAGGACGAAGACGACCGCACCGACAGCGATTTCGCCGATGCCGACAGCTTCTTCAACCTGCCGGGTGACGACGAGGATGATGACGACGACGACCGGTAGTTCGGTCTGACGTCGACGATTGAAAGCCCCGGCCATCGCGCCGGGGCTTTTTTGTTGAACCGCTGAAGGTGTGCCCTAGCCGGTTTTCTTGCGCGTGTTCTGAAACCGCCGTGCCAGAAGGATCAGCCCGCCAATCACGCCCACAAGCAGATAGTCGATCGCGGGGATGCGGATCACCTCGTTCAGATTTGCCCAGCCCCGGTCCGAATAGATCAGGACAATGGCAAGCGCATAGGCCGCGACGAACCCGGCCCGGACGACCCGCGACAGGCCAAGGCCGTGCATCTGGGTGACAACGAAGATGCCCGCAAAGCCGAAGAAAAACATCGGCCAAAATTCCTGCCCCGCCACGAGGGCCACGGTCGTGCCGTGAACCAGAACCGAGACCTCGAGCACAAGCGTCCACCAGCGGTTGGTATGCACACGCGTAAAGACCAGCGCGCCCTGGATCATCAGGAAGAAGGTATAAAGAAACCCCAGAAGGTGGCCGAGCGTGGTTTCCATCGGGTGGAACCAATAAGTGTAGGTGACGGCCCAGGCGAAATAATAGCCGTGATAGCGGATCAGCACCTGCCGAGCCCCGGCCAGCCATCCGCCGCCGTGGCCGAAGAACAAACCGCGCCGGGGGGCTTCGATGATCAGCACGATCACCAGAAGAAAGATCACCGAAAGCTGGGAGGAAAAGACAGAGGTGTCCTGTGCCAGCCCATCATACCAGACGGCGGTTTGCAGATAGTGCAACAGGCCAAATCCCAGCATTCCGAACAGGCCGATCACGTTGACCGGATGCAGCCGGGTTCGGTCGCGCAATCGGTCCCGGTGTCGTTGGGCCCAGGCGATCAACCCCCAGAAAAACAACTGGTGCAGGGCATAATACCCCCAGGCGGTCAGTTGGCCCATCGTGGTTTGTTCCGGCAGTTTCCAATAATACCACGCCGCCCCCTGGTCCGGCAGAAGATCGACCTGCGACAGGATGGGTTCCAGAAAAAGGATGGCGGACGTCAGAGCGCAAGCGGCAAAAACGGCGATCCAGAATGTGCGCCAAAGGGGGGAAAGTATCATGTGGCCCTCAGTTCACTCTATGGGTGATACGGGGACGCAGGCCCTTTCGGATCAGAAATCGACGGAAACGCCGGGAAGGTTCAGCGACTTGATAAGGTCGCGCAATTCCTGCCGTGCGGCCACGTTCGAGATATTCAACTGGGTCACGCCGACATCGCGCAGGTCCAGAAGGGTCAGGCCGCGTGGGAAAAGTTCGCGGAAAATCACCCGTTCATTGAACCCCGGCGCGGTGCGGAACCCGATCCGGCGCGACAGCTTGTTCAGCGCCGCCTCCATCTTTTGCTTGTTGACCATGTTCTGCGCGCCCAGCCGGTTGCGCACTACGACCCAGTCGATCGGCGGCAGCCCGGCCTGCGCCCGCAATTGCCGCGCGTTCCAGACCATTTCCGAATAGACGGACGGGCCGGTGATATTCTCGCCCGCGCTGTCTACATGGGCTAGCAGGTCAAAGTCGATGAAACTGTCGTTCAGCGGCGTGATCAGCGTGTCGGCTAGGGAATGCGCAACCTGGCTAAGCCGGGTGTGCGATCCGGGGCAGTCGATCAGGATGAAATCCACGTCAGGTTCAAGCCCTGCGACGGCAGCGGACAGGCGATGGTCAAAGACGTTTTCGCCCGGCTTCAGGCTGGCCTGATCAATCTCGGGCAGTTCATGATAGCTGGGCGACGGCAGGTCGAGCCCTTCAGCCGCAAGGAAGGCTTGCCGGTTTTGGACATATCGGCCAAGTGTCTTTTGCCGCAGGTCAAGGTCCAGCGTGCCGACCTTGTGCCCCATCCGGGCCAGTGCCGTGGCCACGTGCATGGAGACCGTCGATTTGCCCGCGCCGCCTTTTTCATTGCCCACTACGATGATATGCGCCACTGCCTGATCCCCGTTGTTCGTACCCCGACACTATATGTTGGGGTAGCCTCCGGGAAAAGCGCTGGCGTTGCTGCGCCTGCAAAATATCGGGGGTTGACTTGTTTGTGCATCAGCCCCATTTGCAGCCAGTCCGAACACCCCTGCCGCGTGAGCAGTGCGCCCCAAGGACTGGGCTGCGAAGGTGACGGACATTCTGGTTCCCACGGTCACGCAGGGGTGCCGCGTTCTGGCGGTTTGGGGCAATCCGGCCCCGCATCAGCCCAGCGCGCAACCCATCACCCCGCCGCGATGTCGCGTTTCGGGGACCGAAAGGACTATACTGATGGATTTTGATATGCTGGGGCTTTCGCCCCGTCTTGTGTCCAAGCTGCAAGAGCTGGGCATCAAGGACCCAACCCCGATTCAGGCGCAGGCGATCCCCCATGCGATGAACGGCCGCGACGTGATGGGCCTTGCCCAGACCGGGACCGGCAAGACCGCCGCCTTTGGCCTGCCCATGCTGAACGCACTTCTGTCTGACGGCGGGCGGCCGACGCCGAAAACGGCGAAGGCGCTGGTGTTGGCACCGACGCGCGAGTTGGCAAAGCAGATTGCCGATAACCTTGCCGCGTTTTCCGAAGGCACTCACCTCAAGACCGTTCTGGTCGTCGGCGGGGCCGGGATCACCGGACAGGCGCGGCGGCTGGAAAAAGGCTGTGCCGTTCTGGTGGCGACACCGGGCCGGTTGCTCGATCTGATCGACCGGGGCGCGGTGCGGTTGAACGAAACCCGGTTCCTTGTCTTGGACGAGGCCGATCAGATGCTGGACCTTGGGTTCATCCATGCCCTGCGCAAGATCGCCCCGATGTTGGCGGAGGAGCGGCAGACCATGCTGTTCTCGGCCACCATGCCGAAGCAAATGAACGAATTGGCCCAGACCTATCTGACCGATCCGGTCCGGGTGCAGGTCAACCCGCCGGGGCAGGCCGCCGACAAGATTGAACAGGGCGTGCACTATGTCGCCAAGGCGGCCAAAATTGACCTGTTGATCGAACTTCTCGACCAGCACCGGGATGAACGGGCGCTGGTCTTCGGCCGGACCAAGCATGGCATGGAAAAACTGTCCCGCGTGCTTGCAGGCAAGGGATTCGGCGTTGCCGCGATCCACGGCAACAAGAGCCAGGGGCAGCGGGACCGGGCCATCAAGTCGTTCAAGGACGGCGAGGTGAAGGTGCTGGTAGCAACGGATGTTGCCGCGCGCGGGATCGACATTCCAGATGTTCGGCACGTCTATAATTTTGAACTTCCCAACGTGCCGGAAAACTATGTGCACCGGATCGGGCGGACCGCCCGTGCCGGGGCGGATGGCATGGCAGTTGCGCTGTGTTCGCCCGATGAAATGGGCGAAATGCGAGATATCGAAAAGGTGCTCAAGGCTCCGATCCCGGTCTTGTCCGGGAGGCCCTGGGAACGCGCGGAAGAGCCGGAGAAGCCCAAGGGCGGCCGAGGCCGCGGCGGCCCGCGCCGGGGTGGCCAACCGGCGGTCGGTGCATCGCGCCCAGCGCGCAACGCCGGACCCACCAAATCGCGCCCGCGCCGCAACCGCGCCAAGTCACGGAGCGCCTGACCCTAAATCGCTTGCCGGGTCCGAATGCCCGGCGGTTCGGGGCGCCGGTCGTCATTGGCGGTCGACACCTCGATCCGGGCGCGGCCGTTTCGTTTGGCCGCATAAAGGGCGTCATCGGCGAACCGCATGAGCGTGTCCAGATCATCGAATTGATGGGTCTGGACCGCGCCGAGCGATACCGACACTGTCAGGTGTTCAAGATCGGGGCCCCCGGAAAAGGGAATGGGCTGAAGCATTGGCGCGAGAATGGCCTGCGCCTGCCGGATTGTCGTGTCGCGGAGGTAGACGCCAAACTCTTCTCCGCCCAGACGGCCGACAACGTCATCGGTCCGCAGACTTCGGCGCAGCCGATAAGCGATCGAGATCAGGCATTGATCCCCGATCTGGTGGCCGTAGGTGTCGTTGACACGTTTGAAGTGGTCTGCGTCCAGGATGATCAGCACCCCACGCGCATCATGTTGCAGGGCACTGCGCACCTGCGACATGAACCAGCGTCGGTTCGGGAGGTTGGTCATGGAATCAGTGCGGGACTTGAGCGACAGTTCGATTTGCAGCCGGGCCTGTTTGCGGACCAGAAGAAAGAACAGGATGACAAAGGGCGTCCCGACGCAGAGCGCATTGAAAACAACATATCCGGGCGGCAGGGCAAATTCGCCGAAATAGATACGCGAAAACGCAAAGTTCAACAGAACGATGACCGCCGAAAACCCAGCGATCTTTGCGGCAGTATCCCGCCATCCCCGCGGAACCATAGCCTTGTAGAACCAGTGCAACATAACCACCCCAAGCGACCGCGTCTGATTATCGGGCGAATGAGTTAACGATTGGTTGCCTCGCGACCGTCCAAACGAAAAACGCCGCCCCGAAGGGCGGCGTTTCGAAACATTGCGGTCGTTTGGATCAGAAGCCCAGACCGGCGTATTTGTTCTTGAACTTCGACACACGGCCGCCGGCGTCCAGCAGACGGGCGCCGCCACCGGTCCACGCCGGGTGCACGGAGGGGTCGATGTCGAGCGACATGGTATCGCCTTCTTTGCCCCAGGTCGATTTCATCTGAACCACAGTGCCATCGGTCATCTTGACGTCGATGATGTGGTAGTCGGGATGGATATCCTTTTTCATCGGTCGTCCCCTTATGCGTTGGCGCCGTCAAGCGGCTTGTAGTTCGACACTTCGGCGATCCGGGCGGATTTGCCGCGGCGCGAGCGGAGGTAGTACAGCTTGGCGCGACGGACGCGGCCACGGCGGACAACCTCGATCGAGTCGATGTTGGTTGAGTAGAGCGGGAACACACGTTCGACGCCTTCACCGAACGAAATCTTGCGAACGGTGAACGAGCCGGCAATGCCCTTGCCGTTCTTGCGGCTGATGCAGACGCCTTCGTACATCTGTACGCGCGAACGGGAGCCCTCGGTCACCTTGTAGCCAACGCGAATGGTGTCGCCGGCCTTGAAGTCGGGAATGCTCTTCCCGAGAGAGGCGATCTGTTCCGCCTCGAGCTGTGCGATCAGGTCCATCTGATACGCTCCTATCTTGCTCACGGTTGTCCCGTGAAGTTTCTCGCGTCCTCAGAGCTCTCGGTCTTCTTCCGGGTCCGCACGTGGCGCCCGCCAGAGTTCAGGTCGTCATTCCTAGTTCGGGTTCTTCCGGGCCAAACCCCGCCGAAGAAAGCGGGTGGTGATCCAACAGAACACAGGTCCAGTGGCCGATTCCGGCCCCGGACTGGCGCCGTATAGGCCCCGGCGCCCTTGTGATCAAGGGCTAAAGCGTCAGATGACGAGCCCGTGCGCCGCGTTCGATGGCTGCTGCATGCAGCCTGTCGATGTTCAGCTCGTATCGGATTTCTTCAAGAAGCCGACCTTCGCGGTCTTCGATCCGCCCGTCGGCTGCCGCCACGTCGCAGGCAAAGGCATAGGCAGTTTCCCACAGGCGTTCCGGAAGCGCGTCGCGCACCAGCCCGAACATGGCGTCCAGACCGTCTTCCTGATCGAGAAGGTCAAAGACCATGTGGGACACCCGCGGCAGCCGGTCGGTGTCGTAGTCCCCGAAGATCGGAAGGTGGTTGATCACGTTGTTGATCTTCACCAGTTCCGATGTCCGCATATCGGAATCCGAGGCCGACACGGTCAGCATCAGCGCCACAAGCGCATCCTGCGGGGTCAGCGGGGTTTCGATCGTCATGCGGCTGTCTCCTATCCGGCGTACCCTTCATTTATTGACGCCAAGCGCCCCCCGCAATAGGGAGTGCGCCTGAAGTGCACCATGGGGGTGCGCAAACCTGAAAAGAGAATGACGATGTCCGACCTGCGCGACGCCGCGATGAGTTCGAAAGCCTGGCCGTTTGAAGAGGCCCGGGCGCTGCTCAAACGTGTGGAAGCATCGGGCAAGAAAGAGGTGCTTTTCGAAACCGGTTATGGCCCGTCCGGCCTGCCGCACATCGGCACCTTTGGCGAGGTGCTGCGCACCACGATGATCCGCCGCGCGTTCGAGGTCATCTCGGACATTCCGACCCGGCTGATCTGTTTCTCGGATGATCTTGACGGGATGCGCAAGGTGCCGGGCAACGTTCCCAATCAGGACATGCTGGCCGAGCACATGCACAAGCCGCTGACCTCGGTGCCGGACCCGTTTGGCACCCACGAAAGCTTTGGTCATCACAACAACGCCATGCTGCGCCGGTTCCTCGATACCTTCGGGTTCGAGTACGAGTTCTATTCGGCCCGCGAATTCTACCGCTCGGGCCAGTTCGACGAGGTGCTGAAGCGGGCGGTTGAACGCTATGACGAGGTGATGAAGGTCATGCTGAAGTCGCTGCGCGAAGAGCGGCAGCAGACCTATTCCATCTTCCTGCCGATCCACCCGGAAACCGGCCGCGTGCTGTATGTTCCGATGAAGTCGGTGGATGCCGAGAACCACACCATCACCTTTGACGATGAAGATGGGCGTGAATGGACGCTGCCTGTCACGGGCGGCAACGTAAAGCTTCAGTGGAAGCCCGATTTTGGCGCGCGCTGGGCTGCGCTGGACGTCGATTTCGAGATGTATGGCAAGGAACACGCGACCAATACCGCGATCTATGACCGTATCTGCGAAATTCTGGGCGGGACCAAGCCGAACCACTTCAGCTATGAACTTTTCCTTGATGAGCAGGGCCAGAAGATCTCGAAGTCGTCCGGCAATGGCGTCAGCATTGACGAATGGCTCACCTATGCCTCGACCGAGAGCCTGTCGTATTTCATGTATCTCAAGCCAAAGACGGCCAAGCGGCTGCATTGGGATGTGATCCCCAAGATGGTGGACGAATACCACCAGCAGCTGCGCGCCTATGCGACGCAGGACAGCGCGGGCCGGGTAAACAACCCCGTGTTCCATATCCATGGCCACAACGTCCCGGCCTCGACCATGGTCGTGCCCTTTGCGATGCTTCTGAACCTTGCCGCCGTGTCTGGCGCGCAAGACAAGGACAAGCTGTGGGGGTTCATCCAGCGCTATGCCCCGGACGCGAGCCCTGAGGGCAACCCCGATCTTGATCAGGCCGCCGGTTTTGCGATCCGGTATTTCAACGACTTCGTGAAACCGACCCGCACCTTCCGCCTGCCGACCGATCAGGAACGCGCCGCGCTGGAAGATCTCGTTGCCTGTCTGAAAGACGAACAGACCGCACTGGCCGCGATCGCCAAGAAGAACGCCGCTGCCGGAACCCCGGACGAGGCGCTTCCGCAGGTAAACTGGGCGGACGAGGAATTCCTGCAATCCATCGTCTTCGCGGTTGGCAAGAACCACGGGTTCGAACCGCTTCGTGCGTGGTTTTCGTGCCTGTACGAGGTCCTTCTGGGCGCGTCGCAGGGGCCGCGTTTTGGCGGGTTCATCGCGCTATACGGGATCGAGGAAAGCATTGCCCTGATCGAATCCGGCCTGCGCGGCGAACTGGCCGCCTGACCCCAAGACTGAACCAATTTGGGCCTTCCGCCGTATCCTGATAAGAACGGGATACTGCGGGAGGCCCAAATGCTACGTCTGACTGCCCTGCTTGCCCTGCTGGCCACGCCGGTTGTCGCGCAGGACCGCGCCGCCATTGAGGCGGTGATTGACGACCAGATGGACGCCTTTACAGGGCGTGATCTGGACGGGGCATGGACCCACGCCAGCCCGATGATCCAGCGCCTGTTCCAGACGCCGGAGAATTTCGGCCTGATGGTCCGGGAGGGCTATCCCATGGTTTGGGACAATGAGGCGATCCGGTTCATGGACCTGACTGAAGCCGATGGCGCCTGGCGTCAGGACGTACTGGTCGAGGATTCAAACGGCACCCTTCACATGCTGGAATATCTGATGATCGAGACCCCGCAGGGATGGAAGATCAACGGCGTTGGCCTTCTTCCCGCCCCCGATTTGGGCGTCTGAAACCCCGCGCTGTTGCGCCGTCTACCGTGACGGTGCCCCAAGCCCGGTTTCACCATTGATTGCTACCCCTTTGGCGCGAGGGCCGCGTGCAATGCGTTGCCCGTGGTCGAGGATTTGGCGGGCGGGGCCATGGACGCGGACGGGCAGGGCTGCCCGACCCGGCGGACCCCGCCCCTGTGAAAGGGGAACCTTCGAATGAACAAGGCAATTACCGACGGGCTGGTCCTGATGCCGCCGCCCTTTGTGAATGGGCTAGATGTGTGGTCGACGGGGGATGGCACGCCTGGGTCCCAGACTTATGCCACATCCGGCACCGGCGCTTTCGTTCCTGCGGACGCGAATTTCGCGGGCTGTCTGGAGATCGTGAAGACCACGGCGACGACCAAGCTGCGCTATATGGGCGAAACGACGATCCTTCCGGGGTGCTATTTGCAGGTTCGCGCGCGGGTCAAGGCCGTGTCGGGGCCGTTGCCGGCGGTTCGGATCGCGGGCTGGGCCGGTGGCGCCGGTGGGGCGCATGTCCCGGGGCTGACGGAAACAGCGCCCTCCGTGCAACTGACCACCTATGGCGAGGTAGTCGAGGTGTCGGCGATCATCGGCACCGGGTTCCGCACCGGCGTGGATATGACCTGGCCCGATGCGATCTATGGCCATCTTGGGCTGGATCTGACCGGCCCGAACGGTGGGGTCGTCCGGATCGACGATGTCGAGATCGAGGATGTGACCAACGTTTTCATCCGCGACATGATCGGCTTTGTCGATGTTCGGGACTATGGCGCAATGGGGGACGGCGTGACCGACGACAGTGCCGCGTTCGAGGCCGCCGACGCTGACGCATTCGGGCGAGAGGTCCTTGTATCCGAAGGCACCTATTTCCTGGGCGACCATGTCACCATCGAAAACCAGATCCATTTCGCGGGCACCGTCACCATGCCCGACGACAAGCGGCTGATCCTGCAGAAGAACTTTGACTTCGAAACCTATTTCGACGCCTTTCAGGACGAAGAACTGGCGTTCAAGAAATCGTTTCAAGCGCTTCTGAATTTCTCGGATCATGACACGCTGGACCTTGGCGGGCGGATCATTTCGCTGTCGGCGCCGGTTGATATGCAGGCGGCGGAAGGGGCGAAAACCACCTTTGAGATCCGCCGCGTCATCCAGAACGGGCAATTGCGGCCAGTGGCCGGGCCGAATTGGGACCCGGATGTTGTGACGTCGCAGGCGACCTATTCCTCGGCCACTCCCTACCAACTGACCAACGTCGCCAATATCGCCAACATCGCGGTTGGGTCGCTGGTCGAAGGCAATGGCGTCGGGCGCGAGGTCTATGTGCAGGCGGTCAATGTGGCGCAGCAATCCCTGACGCTGAGCCAGCAGATCTATGACGTGGATGGCAGCCAGATCTTCACCTTCACCCGGTTCAAATACCTGATCGACCTGTCCGGTTTCGCCAAATACTCGCGGCTGCATTTCGACAATATCGAGTTCTACTGCGACGGCGAATCCAGCGCGGTGATGCTGGGGCAGGACGGGTCGCTGATGCAGTTTCGCGATTGCTATTTCAACAAGCCCCGCAACCGCGGCATCACCAGCATCGCCCGCGCCTGTCAGGGGATGATGATCGACCGTTGCGAATTCATTTCCAACGAACAGACCCTGCCGGACCAGACCCGCATTTCCGTGGGTGTGAACGCAAACGCAAACGATGTGAAGATTCGTGACTGCCGCCTCGTTCGGTTCAAGCATTTCGCTGTGCTGGGTGGAACCGGCAGCATGATCGTCGGCAATCACTGCTTTCAGGGGGACAACGAAACCGACGGGCTGCGGCAGGCCGGGTTCATCTTCACCCGCCCAAACAACAAGACGATCTTTACCGGCAACTACATCGACAATTGTTCGATTGAACTGACCAACGAACACGACGCGACGCCGGACCTTGGGGCGCAGTATTCCTTTGGGGGCATTTCAATCACCGGTAACATCTTTACCGCGGCCGATGTGGCCCCCTGGTTCAGCTGGATCGTGATCAAGCCCCATGGCGTGGGGCAGTTCATCCACGGGCTTTCGGTGTCGGGCAATGTGTTCAAGGCGCTGGACGGGGCGATTGAACGGGCCGAACGGATCGACACCAGCATCGCCGATCTGGATCGGACCCGGTTCCGCAACGTCTATTTCCAGAACAACACCTACACGGCCGTCAACACGGTGACCGAGAACCCGGTCAGCGTGAACCACAAGGAGAATTCGGAATCGGCTGTATGGACTGTCGATACGGCCGGGCGGCTTCCGTTCGAAGGCTACGCTCGGTTCGTAGAATCGGTGATGCCGATAGGTGCCCTGACGGCGGTTGGGGGCGGGCGGGTCTATGAACTTCCCTATTCCGAAGTCCGCGTGGGGCCGAACGAGGATCAGATCAACCTGCGGTTCGGCACGGCTTGCAAGGGCGAGGTTCAGGTTCGCGTCCGCTGCGACTGGATGGATTGATCACGCGATCCCGCTGAAATTTGAAAGACCACATGCCCCGGCCCGGTATAGGCTGGGGCATGTCGATTCTCGCGCTTGTCCTGTCGTCTTGCTGTATCGTCATCGCGGCGATCCATCTGATGTGGGCGCTGGGGCTTTGGTTCCCGTTGAGGGACGAACGGCGCATGGTCGCTGCGGTGGTCGGGTTTCGCGAAGCGACCCGGATGCCCGGCCCGATCCCTTGTTCGCTGGTCGTGGTGGGGCTTTTGTTTGCGGCTTCGGCTCCGTGGTGGGGCGGCGGGATGGTGCGGCAAACGGTCCTTTGGGCCTGTACGGTTGTTTTCGGCGTGCGGGGCGTCTTGGCCTACACACGCTGGTGGCGGTGGCTTACCCCGCAACAGCCGTTTGCGCGAAACGACAAATGGATCTACGGCCCGATGTGCCTTGGCCTGTCCATTGGATATCTCGTGCTCGCACTGGGTTAAATTTCCCTCGCGGCGCAATCAGCCGACAAATTCGGCGGAACTCTCTCTGCTACGATCAATAGGCTGCCCCGGTTCGGCCCTGACCTGTTCGGTCTCATTACCTGGTGAACCGCGCTTTGCCAGTCGACTTGCAGGACCTGCGCAAGTCATGGCACACCGAATCTGTAGTATTTGATCAAGATGTTGCGGGTAGCAGGATTGTTGCGGGAACAAGCACGACAGAAATGAGCGGGCGCGCGTGAAACCCATCGTCTTTCTTCACCTTCCAAAGACCGCTGGGCAAACGATTCATCATGCCATCGGTGCGATCTGTGGCGAAGACCGGATTTCCCCCCTTCGGCTACAGTCGCAGGTTACCAGTCTCGGAAGTTTTCCAGCGGGCTATGATTTTCATTCCGGTCATCTTCATTGGGATGGTCTAGAAGCGATGGTGCCCCCGCCGTTTGCGTTTTCCGTGATCCGTGATCCGAAAGAGAGGTTCGCGTCGTTCTATTTCTACATGCGCCACAAGATCCGGGAACAGGTCGACATGAGCGGCCCGATAACAAATCACGCAATCCACGCGGCCCTGACCGAACCGGCCGAGATGTTCTTCTTCAATCCTGACGAGGATCTTGAGCAGCGTATCCGTCTTGCGTGGGCGAACCGGACAATGACCTATTTCGCCCTGCGTCGACTTGAACGGCGCCGGGAAGACGCCCGCCATGATCTGACCGCCCTTCTGGAGGCGGCGATGCTTAACGTTGATCAGCTGTCTGCGGTCTACGATTTCGAGGATCTGTCGCCCTTGGAGGACGATGTCGAAACGCTTTGGGGCGCTCGTCCAGAGATCGTTGCGTGCAATACCAACAAGGGGCCCGTCGCACAGGGAGAGTCACGTTGGGCGCGCCTTCTGGACGAACTTGGGTCAGACAGATTGTCCCGAGGTCTGGAAAAATTCGTTTTCGAGGATAACGTTTTTGTCGACGCGCTTGTGGCTCGCAATCTGGGCGAAGGCGGGCGCCTCAAGGGGTTGGCCGGCCTTCGATAGCGTCATTCCGCGCCGGTCACGTTCGATGCTGGTTTGCTGAAATTGCGCAGGAAGAACCGTTCGGCGCTTTCCTCAATCACGAAATCGGCAGTGCGGATTGTGGTGTGGAGTTGGTCTGCAAGGCCACCGTATTTGCTGGCCCGCGAGGCCCAGAAGTAGGTCAGCCGTCTGACAAAGAAGGACAGCAACCCAGACAGCCCGCTGTAGCCGTGGGAATCGCCGATCAGGACAAGATGAACATCGTTGGCCGCCGCGGGATTTTCGAATGTCCGCGTTCGGCCTGTGTTTCGGCCTGGGTCCGCCGCGATTTCCGATTCGAGGAACGGGCTTTGGAAAAAGCAGGTCGGGGCGGCGGCCGATCCAAAACGTGCCGCCAGATCGCCAGCATAATCCCTTTGGTGAATCTTCAGATCCGGAATCGTGACGTCGAGGCCCAGGCCTTCCAGAAGATGAAGGGCTGTCTGAAGATAGAACGTGATGTTGGGATGGCTGTCGAAGAAACGAAGATGGGTTTCGAACGGCCCGCCAAGGTCCGGAATCATGAAGAAACCGTCGGCTGCGGCGGTGTTCATACCGTCCGCCATGGACACAAGCGCGGTGTTGAGCGCAGAGAATTCGGGGCGGGTTGCCGCGAACCCGGCCGTTTCGCGGATGACCAGAAAACGGTCAACGTCGACCCCCAGCATCTTGAAACCCGCGGCACGAAAGGCGCGAGCTTCATGCGCCCTGTCCCAGTAATTGTTCGCGCCGTTCTTCAGCAGTGGAATTGGTCCCAGCTGTGTTTGAAGCGACAGAAGGTCAAGGTCCTCGAGCGCGGCAGGGTCGTTTGCCAATGCGCCGAAGTCGGGTCCATAGGTGGTCATGGCGGCTTCGTTGCCCTTCAAGGCAAGCTCTGCCGCTTCTTCGATCGACGAGATCCACATCTACCCGGTCTCCAGACCTTCCTTGGACCCATATCGTGTGAAATGTGCCGCGGCACTGTCAAACGCATTGATGCTTGATTTGCGCAGTTTGGGGTTCTTGTTGATATAGCCTGAGTAATTGAAGCCTTCGGGCAGGTTATAGTCCGTGGGCCTGCCTTCGGCCTGCCCAAACCGCAGGTAATGCTGGATCGCTTCCACCTCTGTGACCCGGTCGGCCGCCATCAGGTCCCGGTTCAGAAACAGGTAGCGCTGCCAATTGAACCCATTTGGGATGTCCTTGAATTCGACCTTGCGGTCGATACTGTCCGCGAAAAGCCCGGCGTTCATACGCAGAATGCGGGGGTATTCCTCTGGCGGCGCGCCATGGATGAATATCCGCTTCCAGAAGGCATACATACGCATGAAATCCGGATGGTCGATGATCGGGCCGTCCATGTGCTTGTTTATGTAGGGCAGGGACAGACCCCAGACCGCATCGGCGTTGATTTCGATACAGCGGCGATAGAAATCGAACACCTCCGGCCCGATCGGATTGCGGTAGAAAAACTTCCATGCGGGCAACATGACGCGCTTGAACCCCAGCCGCATGGCCTCGGTGAAATCATCGACCGAATAGCATTGGATCACCGCCTGATCGATCTGTCCGTGTTCCTCGATCACGCGGCGTAGTTCCTGCGCGACTTCCTTGTAGGCGTCCCTGGTCGGCTTGATATCGCAGACCAGTGCCTTGCCCGTACGGGTGGCCCGGCGCACCGCCTCCTGGACGCCAATCGGTGTCAGGGCATCGTCAAACCGCGTTGCAAGGAAGGCATCGACATTTGTATCGCCAAATCCGGTTTCCAGACCATAGCGGGGCTCAAAGGTGTCATGGGCAATGATCAACCCATCCTTGCCCATGCAGAAATCCAGTTCGACGATGTTGATTGCGCCAAGCGCGGCCTCCATCGCCTCGCGGCTGTTGGAGGCGTGATGACCGTTGAAGTTGCCGCCGCCGTGGCCGATCAGGCGGTTCTTGGCAAAGAACAGGTTGCGCCGATAGCGCGGCGTCTTGGACTGTTCCGGTGCCGCGCTGACCCCGGCAAGGGGCGGCTTGCGTTTTTCCTCGCAGATCAGCGTGATCTGGTCCGCAATCGTTTCTGTCGCCTCGGCGGTGATATAGGTTCCTGCAAGGATTCGATCCTTGCAGGCTGACATCATGGCACGGGTGGCGGGGTCACCGGACGCAGCCTGGCTGATTGCCTCGACAAGCCCTTCCGGGCGACAGGGCAGGCCACCGCAGAAATGTTCCGCCGTGCCCGCCGACAGGGGCAGATCATAGAGCGTCGCCGTATTGTCCGGGTATTCCTTCAGCAGCAGTTGAACGACCGGTTTGTTCAGTGCCGCCGCCTCGTAGATGGTCGAAGACAGGTCGGACACAACCACATCGGCGTGTTTCATCAACTCGGTCGTGATTCCGTTGATATTGCGAACGGTGTTCAGGTCGCCGACGGGAAGATGCGCTGTTTCCGGATGGAACGACGCCACGTGGTTGTCGATCTTCTGGACCTCTTCGATCGCTCGGATGATGTCGTCGTTGGCGGTGATGTGCCAGGTCGGCGCAAACAGGATAATCGGCTTGTCAGGGTCCAGGTTCGCATGGGCGCAAACCTCTTCCCGGGTCATCTTTGGGGCTGACAGCAGGTCTTCGGATTTGATGAACCCGGCGGCCCGCGCCTTGCCCAGATTTGTGTCCCCATCGAATATTGCCTGTAGTGCACGCACGTGGTCCGGGCCGGCTGTCAGGATCACGTCGAAGAAATCGAACCGTTCGCGTGATCCCAGAAACCATTTCAGATGGCTGGCGCCGTGGTCGATCAGGACCCGTTTGTTTTCGTCGTATTCGGGGAAGGGCGCATTGATCGGCTTGTTGAAATATACAAGAACATCGGCGTCGATCTTGCGCGGCAGGGCGTTTTCCTTGGTCAGGATCGGGGCCACGTTGCGCGCTGTCAGCTGGTTCACGATGGTCAGCGCGCAATCCATATGTTTGTCTAGGTAGGTATCCCCGAACAACGCGCGGCCACAGCGGGTCATCTGCTTGATCTCGGTCTTGATCAGGGTGGATGAAATGCCTTCGGTCCGGGGTAGGTAGCGGACATCGCAACTGACCCAGTCAAACTTCCCGGCCCAATCGTCCCCCATGACCAGCAGGTCGGCATCGAACCGCTTGACGTAATCGTCCTTCAGTTCCAGCGACTCTTCCAGAAACACTTCGTCCACGTATTTCAGGTCCGCCACATAGGCCAGCCGCTGCGCTTCGGGAAAGACTGTCCGCTTGCCCTTGCGGTCGTTCAGCTGGTCGCTGGAGACGCCAACGATCAGGTAGTCGCCCTCGGCGCGCGCCCGTTGCAGGATCCGCAGATGACCTTCGTGCAATAGGTCAAAGGTCCCGAAGGTGATCACTTTCTTCATGGAATGTCCCTTTTGGCCTGCGCCGTCAGATTCGCCATTCTTCGCCCCAGAACTCTTGCCATTCCGCCCCGGCATGACGCGAAATGATTGTCCGCGTCGCTTCGGTCCAGCGGTCGTCATTTCGGTTTGAACTGGCGGTCGTGAATACGCTTTGGGTCGTATTCAGGCCGCCGGACTCGGTCTGATAAAAATTGTAGAACCCGATCAGCCGGTCGCGGTGCAGGCCGCTGAACGGATGTTGGCGTGCGACGGCAAGAAGAACATCGAAATCTTCCAGCCGTTCTAGGGTTTCGTCGTACCGCAGAAGGGATCGGTCAATGCGGCCCGTGTGGAACATATAGCTGTGAAGCGGCAGAAAGTTTCCGCGCAAAAGGTCCCGCTTGGTCTTCTGGCTGATCCGGAAAACGTCCTTCACGTCGCGCAGGTAGGTCTGTCCATCGTCATAGTAGACGTCTGCACAATGAATATCGGCATAGGACAGCGCGAAATTCGCCATACGCAGCGGCTCTACCAGGACCTGCAGGGCATGTTGGAACCAGATATCATCGAAGTCGATGAAGCACAGGAAATCAGAGACGCCGCGTGCATAGTGCCGATCGACGATCAGGTTCAGAAGGCGCGACCGCAGATCCAGATTGCGCGGATTGGGCAGGTTGTCGATCTCGACCGTGAACCCGGATCCGTCAAGGGCGGCAAGTGCGACGGCCTGGCTGGCGGCGACTTCGGGTTTGGTGAACCCCTGAAGGGCAACATGCACATGTACGAAGACACCGCTTTGCGCGGCGATGCTTTGCAGGCAGCGCTCCAGAAGTGGCATTTGGTCGACGTCATGAAACCGGACGCCGACTGTTATTTGCGGCAGGTCCGTGGCCGGCGAAGGCCCCGCTGCCTTCATTGCCTTGGGAAGGGGCCCGGCACCCTTGGCCTTGGGTGCGCGTTTGGCGCTGCGGCCCGTCGGTCCGGTCGAAGCGGGTTTTGTCATTTTCGTCCGCTCCTCAGGCATTCCAGAACCTGGAATGGGCAAAGCGCTCTTTGCGCATCAGGTCCGCAATCTGGTCCGGAATATTCGAAACAGACGGGGGAGCTGGCGGCAGGTCATCAATGTCAAATCCCTGCCGAAGCATTTCCGACCGCACCAATCGGGCCCGCTGCGTATTCCCCCATTTCATGCATAGATACCACGTTCCCACCATCATGCGTCCCGTGCGCCAGTCTTCCGGCGCGTGGGTCCGCCCGCTTGTGTCGTGATAGTAGCGGCCTCTTGGCGATACATACAGCCTTACCCCGGCCATGCGCGCACGAAAGGACAGATCGGTGTCTTCGCAGTACATGGGAAATGCCGGATCAAAGCCCTCGGTCCGGCGGTAGGTTTCCGCATCCAGCAGGAAGGCCGCGCCAGATACCCATTCGGTTTCGCCTGTTACCGGGTGATACCATTTCGGATGCGAAACCGGTTCGCAGTCCATCTCGATCAGGGCGGGGTGGCCACGCGAAACCGCGAACCGGAGGACCTGTTCAACCGCACGCGGCAGCAGGTATCCGTCCGGGTTCAGGCCAAGGTAGTGCGTAGCACCCGATCCGAATGCGTGTTCCATCAATCCGTTGTGCCCCAGCGCAAAACCGGGATTGTCGGGGTGCCGTTCAATGTGCAGGTCAACATCGGGGCAAAGATCAGACACCCAGTTCAGATCCGAACCTTCCGGGGTGTGGTCGAAGATGCAAAGCGTGGTCCGGAACGCGGCCCCATTGGCATTGCACTGAACCGAACGGACAAGGCGTTCTATCTCTGACCGGGGGTTTCGGTACAAGACGACCCCGATGGAAAGGGCCGTGTCGGTCAGGTCGGCGCCAATCTCAGGTTCCGGTCGGGCAAGGCGTAACCCGGAGAACCCGGTTGCAGCAATCGGCTCGTCCTGCGCGATCAGCAGTTCATAGTCATTTACGAAGCTCTCGACCGGGACCAAAAGCCGATGTAGGTGCTGGCCGTTGCGAAGCCGGTTCTGGAACAGCCCGTCATAGAACAGATGCGCGACAGGATGATGCGGCGACTGGCTCAGCACGTCATGTTGCGCGGCTGAATAGGCCGCAACATCGAAAAGAAACAGCTCTGCCAATGCCTCATCGCCTTCAGCAAGCGCGGATCGTATATCGCTCAGGGTCGTCGGGCGACGCAAGAGCGGGTTGTGGAAGACCGGGCCGTTCAGGCGGTTCGCCAGCTCGGTCAATGCTAGTGCGTCGATGTCATAGGCGCGGGCAATAAACCGCAAGAGCGTGAACGGATTCGGATCGCGCCGTTCCCGCCAGCCGAACGTCGCGAAATGCTCGACCGGATCGATTGATCCATCAAGGTCACGATAGCGGTATCGGTAAAACGCCGGATCGACGATCCGCGCTGCAAGCGCGATTTCGGCCGCCGTCGCGCCGCGCGGAATCCGGCCCTCGGTCTGGCCGTCCTTCAGATAATGCAGAAACGGGTTGTCGTCAGACGCGCGGACATCGGCGTATTGGGTAAGGTAGAAGGCGGGGTCAAAGTCTTTGGTCGGGCTCAAGCCGTCCTTCCAACCGTGCCGCAGGTAATGTTCCACAAGGTCGTCGCGACTCGCCCCTTGCGGGAGTTCGTGGCCCGCGCGCGCCGCCGACTGAACATAGTGATCGGGGTCAAGATGTGGTCTGACAAGCCTGACCAGCGCGTCATCCAAAGGGGCCGGGGGGGCGGCATCAACAACTTGCTCCCGGCCAATGTTCTCGGCCGGGTCTACGGCTTCGTCCGCTGCTTCCTTCAATGAAGAAAGCGCGCCGTTCGGTCGCCTGAAAAGCGAAAACAGGCCCATCTAAACGCCTCTGAAACACACTGTAGGGCACAGCGATAGGCCAGCGACGCTTGCATGTCTACCCGCGCAGAGAGGAAAAACTCGGCGGATTTCCCCTCACGCAATGGTTGTGGTTGCTGGATTAGTAAGCTGGCAGGTTGACCGGCCCGTCGCTGTCCAGAAGCAAGGGGTCGGGGTAGCGCGTCGCGTCGCCTGCCTCCGGCCCGTGTGGTAGAACGAGGCGAAGATACAGCTGTCCGGCCTCCCGACGCACAGCAGAGGCGAGCCATTTGCAGTCAAACTCGTCTATATCCACGGTTTCTCCCTCGGCAATGCCAGTCAGGTCGAGCAGCTCTCCGTTCAGGATCAGGGCATCGCCGCTTTTCTCGACGGTGAGCGGTTCATTGTGACGCACCGGCGCCAGTTCGATATGCATCATCTTTGGGTCCTTCCAGATTTTTGCTGACAGGGTCAGAACCAGCGTCCGATTACCGACATGTCGCACGTCACGGCGCTTTGGGTTCCCGTGGTCGGGATGAAGACCGCAAAGTTCACTGCGGTAGAGCTTTTTGCGCCGGTGACACAACAGCGGGGGCTTAAGCCCGGATTGGGCATGATCGTCTGGGCGTAGTTGTTGTCGACGAACATCGCAGGAAACGCCCAGGTGGCCCAGCCGGACGATACTGCCGCTTGCCTGTGCCAGCACATCTGCGTGCCGTCCGCAAATCTGACATAGCGACCATTGGCATTCTCGCCGTATTCGAACGCCGCACCGGTCGGAACACCCGCAACTTCTGACACTGTGCCCAAAAGGTTCCCAGGGCCATAGCCATAGTCGGCGCGCATCAACCGTCCGGGTGTTGTGTCGGTTGGGCTTTGCTGCACGGATTGGCCCGAAACGGTGGCGTCGGTTGCGTCAAAGGACAGGGCGGTGACCCAGCTGGTTCCATCCGGGCTGACCTTGACCGAAAAATCGTCAGACCCGATCGTGCCCAGTTCGGCGCGTCCCGACCAATTTGTCTGGTAAAGAAAGCTTGCTGTATCGGGGGCGGTCGCCTTGTTGATCTTCATCTGGTGGCCCGCGCCGTCATGGGTGAACAGCGATGCCTCTGATAGGACAGCCAAGCGGTTGGTCGCGTCTGCTGTCGTCGACACCCCCAGTTGATCCACATAGGTCCCGGCCGGTTCCCACTGGGTGCCATCAAAGCGCCATGCCGCGCCGGTCGGCGCAACATCGGCCCGCCACCCGGCCTTGGGCGGAATGAAATCCCAATAGGTGCCGGTCCATTGTGCAATGGATTGGTCCTGTCCGGCCCAGTCCCCGGTCGCCCCGGCCCCGACCAGATAGCAGTCGCCGGTTGTTGGCCCGACTGGCGGGGTTGGGGTCGGTGCGTCCAACACGGCCAATTGGCTTGCGACATCCAGAATGCGCAGGGCTTCGTTGTGGGTGACGTGTTTCTGCGCTTGCGACGGCAGGATCAGCGGCAACTCAAGGGAGGGTGTCTTGTCGCTCCACATGCGGCGTCCTTTCATGAAGGGAGGGTTCGGTCGGATTGCGGGGACAATCGCAGAACCGCCTTTCCGGAGGGGAAAGGCCCCGTGCGACCGTGGCAGGATTTGTTAACCAAACAGGGCCAGACCCGCCGCCCCGTCATGGCTTCCATGCAAAGATTGCGCATATACATTTGCGCCGTCTCGCAGTAGGAGGGCCACTCTGCCCCTTGTGATGACCGGCAGAAAAAGCGGCGCATGGTGCGCCCGAGAGCTGACGGATACCCCCTTCCCATGATCAAGACCCTTTCCGATGCACTGGCCGAACGTGGCTATGACCAGTTGACCGAGGTGCAGGAGGCCGTGACCGCGCCGGGCCTCGAGCACGCGGACCTTCTGGTGTCCGCACAAACCGGATCGGGCAAAACCGTGGGCTTTGGGCTCGCCATCGCGCCCAGCATTCTGGGCGAGGACGAAATGCTTGGCCGTCCGGAAACCCCGGTGGCGCTGGTCGTCGCACCCACCCGCGAATTGGCGTTTCAGGTAATGCGCGAACTGGGCTGGCTTTATGCCAAGGCCGGGGCACGGGTCGTCTCTTGTGTCGGCGGGATGGACATGCGCGATGAACGGCGCGCGCTTGAACGCGGCGCGCATATCGTTGTCGGAACACCCGGCCGCCTGCGCGACCACATCCAGCGCAATTCGCTCGACCTTTCGGCCATGCGGGCTGTCGTTCTGGACGAGGCGGACGAGATGCTCGACCTAGGGTTTCGGGAAGATCTGGAATTCATCCTTGCCGCCGCCCCCGAAGACCGGCGCACACTGCTGTTCTCGGCCACCGTGCCGCCGATGATCGCCAAGCTGGCACAGCAATTCCAGAAAGATGCGGTTCGGGTCACGACCGTCTCTGGCAAATCCCAGCATGCCGATATTTCCTATCAGGCGATCCGGGTTGCCCCGAACGACGCTGAATCGGCCATCTTCAACCTTCTTAGGTTCCACGATGCCCGCAACGCGATCATCTTCGCCAACACCCGCGCGGCTGTGAACCACCTTGCTGCTCGTCTCGCGAACCGGAATTTCTCGGTGGTCAGCCTCTCGGGCGAGTTGAGCCAGAGCGAACGAACCCATGCCCTTCAGGCGATGCGCGACGGTCGGGCGCGAGTCTGCGTGGCAACCGATGTTGCCGCGCGCGGGATCGACCTGCCCAACCTCGAACTGGTGATCCACGCCGAACTCCCCTCGAACTCCGAAGCGTTGCTGCACCGCTCGGGTCGCACGGGCCGCGCCGGTCGCAAGGGGACATCGGCCCTGATCGTACCGCCGAAATTGGCAAACAAGGCAGAGCGCCTGTTGAAATTCGCCAAGATCACCGCCGAATGGACCGAAGCACCCAGCGCGGACGACGTGCTGCGCAGAGACGAAGACCGGTTGTTGAACGACCCGGCATGGGACGATGAGCCGACCGAAACACAGGCTGCCTTCGCGGCACGCCTGCTTGATCTTCATTCGCCCGAGAAGATCGCGGCGGCTTACCTGCGGCAGTATCACGCCGCGCGCTCGGCCCCGGAAGACCTGTCGCCGCCCGATGCGAAACAGCCGCCCAAGGAACGCAAGCCCTTTGGACCCAGCGCCTGGGTTGCCCTGTCGGTTGGCCGTGACGACCGGGCCGAACCGCGCTGGCTTCTGCCAATGCTCTGCCGCGCCGGGAACCTGCAAAAGGATGACATCGGCGCAATCCGCATCCAACAAAGTGAATCCTTCGTCGAACTGGCCGAGGCCTCCGTCGACAGGTTCCTGTCGGCGCTTGGCGACAAGGCCGAACTTGAAGAAGGCGTGACCGTCCGCCGTTTGGACAGTGCACCGGACCTGAAACCGGCCGCGCGCGGCCCGCGCCCCGACCGTCCCGAACGTCCGGCCCGACCGGAGCGGCACAACGCACCCGAACGCAAACCCCGCCCCACCCCGGCGGAGCCTGCCGCCGAGCCCCGCCAATTCACGCCCCGCCCCGCCCCCCGCGACGACGCCGATAAACCGACCCGCAAGGTCTGGGACAAGGACAAGCCGCGCAGCAAGGGAAAGCCGGGGGATAAGCCCTTTTCCAAAGGCAAGCCCGCAGGCGACCGGCCGGAAAAGGCAAAGCATTGGGACAAGCCCACGGGCAAACCCGGTGGCGGAAAACCTTGGGAGAAATCGGGTGACAAGCCCAGGGGCAAGCCGCGGTCCAACGACGACAGCCGCCCCAAACGTCGCCCCGCAGACGAGGTAACCCCGTTCCGCAAAGGGGCATCCGACCCGTCGCATCGAATGGAGCGTCCCGGAAAACCCGGCGGGAAACCGGCTGGCAAACCGGGCTTCAAGGGCGGCAAACCCGGCCCGCGCAAGGCAGGTGGGTCCGAGCCGCCCCGTCGCCCGAAACGCTAGACCCTAGCCCGCAGCCGCCAGCACATCCTCGGCCTTGTGGAACGGGCAGGCGACGCCGTGTCCGTCGCCAAGGTCGATCGTCTCAGGCTTGGCCTGTGCGCAGCTGTTCTGCGCCTTGGGGCACCGGGTGCGGAACACGCAGCCCGATGGTGGGTTCAGGGGCGACGGCAACTCCCCCTCGATCACCAGACGGGGCCGGGCCCGTTCCAATGCCGGATCGGGGATCGGAACCGAGGAAATCAGCGCCTGAGTATAGGGGTGTTCAGGCCGGGTCGTCAGAACATCCGCCTCGGCCCGTTCCATGATCGTGCCCAGATACATCACCACGATCCGGTCCGAGATGTGCTTTACCACCGACAGGTCATGGGCGATGAAGATCATCGCCAGACCCATATCGCGCTGAAGCTCCATCAAGAGATTCACCACCTGCGCCTGCACCGACACATCCAGTGCCGAGACAGGTTCGTCACAGATGAGAAGTCGCGGGCGAAGGATCAGGGCGCGGGCGATGCCGATCCGCTGACATTGCCCGCCTGAAAACTCATGCGGGTAGCGGTTGATCAGGTTTGGCAGCAGGCCCACGCGTTCCATGATCTCGGCCACGCGCTTCTTGACCTCGGCGCGCGGGGTCTTGGGTTCATGGGTGATCAGGGGCTCGGCAATAATCTCGCCCACGGTCATGCGTGGGTTCAGCGCGGCCAGCGGATCCTGAAACACCATCTGAACATCGCGGCGGTGTCGGCGGCGCTGATCGGCCGACATCGCGGCAAGGTCTTCACCATCGAACAGAATTTGCCCGGCGGACGTGGGAACCGTCCCGACGATGGCGCGGGCCAGCGTGGATTTCCCCGACCCGCTTTCGCCCACGACGCCAAGACATTCGCCCGGCGCAATGTCGAAGGACACGCTGTTGACGGCGTGCAGCTTCAGGGATGGGGTCCAGGGCCAGCTTCCGGACCGGCGGATATCGAAGGTCACGGAAACGTCGCGGGCGGACAGAAGCGGTTGATCGGACATTACGCGACCTCCTTCACGGGCAGGTGGCAGGACCGGCGGCGATTGCCGTCAAAGACCTCTAGGGCAGGGCGGTCGGCTGGGCATCTTTCCAGCTTTTGCGCGCAGCGCGGGCTGAACGGGCAGCCCTTGGGCAGGCGGGACATATCCGGCGGCTCGCCTGCAATGGTCTGGAGCATCTCGTCATCCCGGTCGAGCCGGGGAACCGCCTTCAACAGCCCCTTCGTGTAGGGGTGGCTCGGGTTGGAAAACAGGGTCTGCGTCGGAGCCTCTTCCATGATCTGGCCGCCATACATCACCAAGGTCCGGTCACAGAACCCGGCGACGACCCCTAGGTCGTGGGTGATCAGGATAATCGCGGTCCCGAACTCTTCGCGGATATCGCCCAGAAGCTGCATGATCTGCGCCTGCACCGTCACATCCAGCGCGGTCGTCGGTTCATCCGCAATCAGCAGGCGCGGACGACATAGCAACGACATGGCGATCATCACCCGCTGGCGCATCCCGCCCGAAAACTCGTGCGGAAACATCCGCACCCTGTTCTTGGCGTCGGGAATGCGCACGGCGTCCAGCATCTTGGTTGCCTCGGTGATCGCCTCGGCCTTGGACATGCCCTGATGCAGCATCAGAACCTCGGCCATCTGGTCACTGACCCGCATGTAGGGGTTGAGCGATGTCATCGGGTCCTGAAAAATCATTCCGATCTCGCGCGACCGGATCTTGTTCAATTCAGCGGGCTTCATCGACAAAAGGTCGTGCCCGTCGAAGTTCACCGTGCCTGTGGCCGCGCCGTTCTTGGCCAACAGGCCCATCACGGCAAAGGCAGTCTGGCTTTTGCCCGATCCGCTTTCGCCCACGATGGCAAGGGTCTCTTTGGGGCCGATTCCGAAGGACACGCCGTTGACGGCGTTCACCGGACCGTCGCCGGTCTGGAAGGTCACCGTCAGGTCTTCGATGGTCAGAAGGCTCATGTCAGCGGTCCTTTGGATCAAGCGCATCGCGCAGCCCGTCGCCGACAAAGAAAAAGGCGAAAAGCGTGATGAGGAAGAAGAAGAGCGGGAAGAACAACATCCACAGTGTGCCGTTGTTCATCTGTTCCGTGCCGCCGTTGATCAAGGCGCCCAGCGATGTATTGGGTTCCTGAATGCCAAGGCCAAGGTAGGAGATGAAGCTTTCGAAGATGATCATCTCGGGCACCAGAAGGGTCGCGTAGACGATCACGATCCCCAGAAGGTTTGGCACGATATGGCGCAGGATGATGGTCATGCGCGGGACGCCGATGGCCACTGCGGCCTCAACGAATTCCTTGTTCTTGATCGACAGGGTCTGGCCCCGCGCGATCCGCGCCATGGACAGCCAGGAAATCAGCCCGATCCCAAGGAAGAGCATGAAGATCGACCGGCCGAAGATAACCAGCATCAGGATCAGCACGAACATGAAGGGAATGGACATCAGGATATCGACGGTCCGCATCATGACCCCGTCCGTGCGGCCCCCGACATAGCCCGCCAGCGCCCCGTAAAGTGTGCCGACGATCACCGCCACCATGGCGCCAACGATCCCGACCAGAAGCGAAATCCGCGTGCCCTGCACGGTCCGGGCATAAAGGTCGCGCCCGTCGATATCGACCCCGAAGTAGTGGCCGGTTTCGATAGAGGGGACACCGCGGTAGGCCTGCGCCCCCATCAGGGAAAAGTCCACGTAGTCGGGTTCGAATTTCGCGAAATAGCCGCCGAATATCGCGAACAGGCTGACAAAGATCAGAACGATCAACCCGGCCACCGCGGCCTTGTTGCGGAAGAACCGGGTCCGGGCATCCGCCCAAAGGGACCGGCCCTGAATCTCGCCCATCTGTGCGGGGGCGGTATCGGTTTGCATCGACATTGCGCGCCTCCTAGTAGCGGATCTTCGGGTCGATCCATGCGTAAAGGATATCGACCAGAAGGTTGAAGGTGATGGTCAGGACGCCCACAAGGATCGTGATGCCCATGATCACCGAATAGTCGCGGTTGAAGGCCGAGTTGACGAAGAACTGGCCAATGCCACCGGTGGAAAACGCGATATCTACCACAACCGACCCTGTAATCATGCCCACGACAGCCGGCCCAAGGTAGGAAATCACCGGCAGCAGGGTCGGCTTCAGCGCGTGGCGCAGGATGACGCGGCGCATCGGCAGGCCCTTGGCCTTGGCCGTGCGGATGAAATTGGAATTCAGAACCTCTAGCATCGACGACCGGGTGATCCGGGCAATGGACGCCATGTAGGACGTCGACAGCGCGATTACCGGCATGATGACATAGTTCCATTGGCCACCATTCCAGCCGCCACCGGGCAGCCAGCCCAAACCAAGGGTGAAAATCAGCAGCAGGATCGGCGCCATCACGAAGTTCGGCAGCGCCTGCGCCCCGATTGAGATGCCGACGGCGGTATAGTCCACGGCGGTATTATGTTTGATCGCGGCGGCGACACCCAGCGCCACGCCGACGACGACAGCGAACAATGCGGACCAGAGCCCATAGGTCAGGGTCACAGGGAAGCCCTGCGCGATCACCTCGTTCACGGTGCGGTCCGTGTATTGGAAGGACGGGCCGAAATCGAACCGGAAAACAACGCCGGTCACATAGTCCAGCATTTGCTTCCACATAGGTTGATCCAACCCGTATTTCGCCTCGATATTGGCCATGACCTCGGGCGGGATCGGGCGCTCGGAATTGAACGGGCCACCGGGGGCCAGATACATCAGGAAGAAGCTGACGACGATCAGGATAAGGATGGTCGGGATCGCCACGGCCAGCCGTCGAACGATATAGGAAAACATATCGGGGCTCCGGGAATAGCCAAAGACATCCGCGCCCCCGAAAACAGGGGGCGCGGACTTTTCAGGTCACTGCGCGTTTAGTTGGCAGTGAAATACAGGTCTTTGGAGTACCAGTTCTGCTGAACGTTCTGGACGGGCCAGGACCCGACAAGGTTCTCATCCATCATGTAGACGTTTGCATAGTGGTAGATCGGCGCGATCGGCGCTTCTGCGTCAATGATCTCTTCGACCCGGGTATAAAGCGGGTTGGGATCGTCCGAGGTTTTGGCCTCGGCCAGCAGGCTGTCCACCTCGGCATTGACGAACTTGGAGTCGTTGTAGCCGGATTCGGACTGCATCAGGTCAAGGAAGGTCGAGGCTTCGTTGTAGTCGCCACACCAGCCGCCACGGGCAATCTGGAAATCGCCGTTGGACCGGGCTTCCAGGTAGGTCTGCCATTCCATGTTGGCCAGTTCCGCCTCGACGCCAAGGGTCTGCTTCCACATCTGGCTGACGGCAACGGCGATCGACCGGTGGGCGTCAGAGGTGTTGTAGAGGATCGAAGTGGTCAGCGGGTTGTCCGGACCATAGCCGGCCTCGGCCATCAGTTCCTGCGCCATCGCGTTGCGCTCGTCCTGCGTCATCGACGCGGTCGGAACATCCGGCACGGTGAACGATGCGGTCGCGCCCGGGGTGAAGGTGTAGGCCGCGGTCTGGCCGCCGGCCAGCACGTTGTCCACGATCACGTCGCGGTTGATGGCAAGGCTCAGCGCCTTGCGGACGCGGGCGTCTTGCAGGGCTTCCGGCGCACCGTCACGCAGGTTGAACATGTAGTAGTAGGAACACAGGCTCGGGAAGCTGATGGCTTCGTTCGGGTGCTCTTCCTGAAGGCGCGGGAACTGGCCGGCCGGCACTTCGGTCCGGTCAAGCTCGCCAGCAAGGAAGCGGGTAAGCGCGTTGTTTTCATCGTTGATGACCAGCGCGGTCACTTTTTCGATAATGGTGTTGTCGTTGTCCCAATACATGGTGTTGCGCTCGCGCACCGACCGTTCCTGCGGCACGTGCTCGGTCAGGACATAGGCGCCGTTCGACACGATGTTGCCCGGCTTGGTCCACTCGGTGCCATGGGCCTCAACAGTGGCCTGATGGACCGGGAAGGTGGTCGAATGGGTCACCATCTGCGCGAAGTAGGGCAGCGGTTGCGACAGATGGACAACCAGCGTGTGATCGTCGGTCGCTTCAACGCCAAGGTCTTCCAGCGGCGCTTCGCCACCGATCACCGCGTCGACGTTCTCGATCGACATCAGCGACATGTACCACGAATAGGGCGATGCCAGTTCCGGGCTGGCCGCGCGGCGCCATGCATAGACGAAGTCATTCGCGGTGACCGGATCACCGTTCGACCACTTGGCGTTGTCGCGCAGGGTGAAGGTATAGGTCATCTTGTCGTCGGACACGGTATAGCCGGTCGCGACACCCGGAACGAGGTTGCCGTCAGCATCCTGGTTCATCAGACCTTCGAACAGGTCACGGATGATTTCAGAACCGGACACGTCTTCGACAAGACCCGGATCGGTCGAGCTGTGCTCGTCCAGAACGCGGTAGGTGAATTCCTGCACGTCAGCCAGCGCTTCGCCGGTGACGGGATGCGTGGCCTGCGCATAGGCCATGCCGCCGGTCAGGACGAGCAGCGCGGCGGTGGACGCCTTGAGGGTCATTTTGATGGACATGAAATAGTCTCCCTATCGTTGGGCCCGTTCCGGGCCGTGGAGTCGGTTGCTTCTCGCGGCAAGCGCGACAATGGAGTGATCCTTTTTCCTGTTGATCAAATTAGCAAGGGGGGAAAGGAAACTGACCAAACGTCACTTTGGGTGCCGCCTTCGTTTCGGCCGCTGTTTCGTCTTTTTGACCAAATCGGGCAGTCTCTGCGCCCGAAATGGGCGATATGGGATGTGTGCCCAAGGGAACGATGCGCGGCCGCTGTGCCAAAAACGGGCGCGGATAGTTTCAGGCAGGGGTTGATTCGGCGGGCTCGGCCTTCTGCGTGTCTCGGGTCTGGAATGTCCGGCGCGCAACCATATCCTAGGGGCATGACGCATTCCGAATCCTCGAACGACCTGTCACTCGATCAACGCCAAGGGTTGCCCGACGCGCTGCAGGTGCTTTTGCGCGACTACCCGCGGGATGCGTGGGAGGCTGATCCGGCCTTTGGCGGGCTTGTCCGGTTCTGGCTGGAACGTCATCAAATGTTCCGGCGGCTGATGGCTGCGATGCAGTCCGAAACCGAAGCGCTATTGGGCCGCACCGCCGACCCGCAAAGATTCGCTGCGCGGCTGTCCCGCTATGGCAGCCATTTCATCAACGATCTTCACGGGCACCACATGATCGAGGATCAGCACTACTTCCCACTTCTGGCCCAGAAAGATTCGCGTATTATCAAGGGGTTCGATCTACTTGACGCGGACCATCACGCGCTGGACGGCATCCTGTCCGGCTTTGCCGAGGCCGCAAACGCTGCCCTTGGCGTATGGGAAGGGGACCGGGCCATTCTGCAGGACCGGGCGGGTGACCTGCAATCGACCCTGGCGGGATTGCAGCGGATGATCTCGCGCCATCTGGATGACGAAGAAGATCTGATCGTGCCGGTCATTCTGAAATACGGGGAATCCGGGTTGGGCTGACCCCCGATCCCAAAAAGAAAAACCCCGCCAAAGGCGGGGCATTCTTTCGGTCTGTCTGCCGTCTTAGCCCTGGCGGGCTTTGAACCGGCGCTGGGTCTTGTTGATCACATAGACCCGGCCCTTGCGGCGCACGACGCGGCAATCGCGGTGGCGCTGCTTGAGCGAACGGAGCGAGTTGCGAACTTTCATAGTCCTTCTCCTCATGTCGCGGCGCGGCGATTGCGCCTGTTTCGTGCATGGGCTGGCGGGGTTGCCCCCGGAAGCCCGGTGAATAGATGGTGGGCGGTACTGGGATCGAACCAGTGGCCACTACGATGTCAACGTAGTGCTCTACCGCTGAGCTAACCGCCCATCTGCCTTTCGCGATCCGTCCATCTGCGCCCCCAAAACAAAAGGGACGCGGGCGTTCCGCGTCGGGTAGCGCGGTCTTTAAAAGGAATCGCGGGGGGGATCAAGGGCTTTTGGAAAATCCGTTTTCAAAGCTATCTTCACCAGTGAAAGGAGCCCGCCTTGGACAGCGAGTCGTATCGACTTTTCCTGCCGATGTCCCGTAAAACAAGCGTTGTTTTCGGGTCGCCGCACTCTGGGAATGCCTATCCGAAGGCGTTCCTTGATCGTGCGATTCTGGACAAACACACGATCCGATCCTCAGAAGATGCTTTTGTCGACGATCTTTTTTCATCGGTTCCACTGCATGGCGCACCCTTGATCGCCGCGCAAATGCCGCGGGCCTACATTGATCTTAATCGCGGACCCAACGAACTCGACCCGGCGCTGATCGACGGGCTGCGTCGTCCCGCCCACAATCCGCGGATCGCAAGCGGGCTGGGGGTGGTGCCAAGGGTTGTCGCCAATGGGCGCCCAATCTATCGCGGAAAACTGTCGCTGGACGAAGCGTACGATCGGATTGCCAACCATTGGCGCCCATATCATGACGGGCTTCAAACCCTGCTTGACCAGTCGATGGGCAGATTCGGGCAGTCGATCCTGATCGATTGCCATTCCATGCCGCGCGAGGCACTGGATGCCGTTGGCCGGCAAGGCGCCGACCGGCCGCAGGTCGTGCTGGGCGACAGGTTCGGCGCGGCGGCAAGCAATGACATCGTCGAACAGGTCGAGGCCGCCTTTGCAGCCGCCGGGTTCCGGGTCGCCCGGAACATGCCGTTTGCGGGCGCCTATATCTGCCAGACCTACGGGCGTCCGTCGCGCGGACAACACGCGATTCAGGTGGAAATCGACAGGTCGCTCTATATGGACGAAGCCCGAATCGCCCTTCTTCCCGACTACCCCTTATTCAAGGCGCGAATCGAACAGGCGATCCGTGAAATCTGCGCCATTGGCGCGGCGGATCAGGATCAGCCCATGGCGGCGGAATAGGCCCTAGCGCAACGCGCGGCCCTTGATGATCGCATCCTTGCCGAATTTCTTGCGGATCAGATCGGCGGCACGTTCCGCGTCGGTGCGCCGTCCGGCGTCGGGGTCCAGTAGATCGCCTTCGCGGTCCGCTTCGGAGGCATTGACAAGATGCGATATCCCCACGCCAAGCAGCCGATAGGGCCCTTCGTCCCCCAGCTGGTCCAAAAGCGCCCGGCAGGTGCGATAGATGCGGTCGGCCATCTGGGTTGGCTGGTGCAACTGATGCTGCCGGGTCAGCAGCTTGTGGGAGGCGCGTTTCAGCTTCAGGGTCACGACGCGCCCCGCCATGCCCTTGGCCTTGGCCCGGTCCGACACCTGTTCGGCCAGACGCCAGATATGGCCGTCCAGAACGTCGGTATTGCCCGTATCTTCGAAAAACGTGGTTTCCTTCGAGATGGATTTGACCGGCGCATTCGGGGATACGCGCCGCCGGTCTTGCCCCCGCGCAAGGTGCCAGAGCCGGTCTCCCATACCGCCGAACCGGTGGATCAGGTCGTCTTTCTCCCAGCGTAGCAGATCGTTGAAGGTGCGGATGCCGGCCCGATCAAGGCTTTCCTGCGCGGCGGGGCCGATCCCCCAGATCATCCGGACCGGTTTGTCGCGCAGGAATTCTCCGGTCTCCGCCGCGCCGATCACGGAAAACCCGCGCGGTTTGTCCAGATCCGATGCGACCTTTGCCAGAAACTTGTTGTGGGACAGGCCAATCGACCCGGTGATTCCGATTTCGTCGTGCATCCGTTTCACCAGACGGGCCAACATGACCGCGGGCGGCGCGCCGTGCAGGCGGGCGGTGCCGGTCAGGTCCATGAACGCCTCGTCCAGCGACAGCGGCTCTACCACGGGGGTCAATTCGTCCATCATCGCCCGGACTTGCCGCGATACCTCGACATAGCGCTGCATTCGACCATGCACCACGACCGCCTCGGGGCACAGTTTCAATGCCTGAAACATCGGCATGGCGGACCGCACCCCCTTGATCCGGGCAAGGTAGCAGGCGGTCGAAACCACCCCCCGCTTGCCGCCGCCGACGATCACCGGCTTGTCGCGCAATTCGGGGTTATCGAGCTTTTCGACACTGGCGTAAAAGGCATCGCAGTCCATATGCGCGATGGTCAGGTCGAACAGTTCGGGGTGAGATGTCACACGCGGCGACCGGCAGGTCGGGCAACGGCGTCCCTCCTCGAACGTGGTCAGGCAATCGCGACAAATTGCGGGCATGGGAAAACCCTATCACTCGACTGCGCCGGGCGGGAGTGGGGCTGCTACAAATTCCCGGTGCATTTTTCAAACCCGTGCTAGGCTGAGCCAGGCAACCGAAAGGATCAAGCAAATGGGTAGCGTTACGATTCTGGTCGGCACGACCAAGGGCGCATTTCTGCTGGACGGAAACGAAGACCGAACCAAGTTCAAAGTGCGCGGCCCGTTCTGTGGCGGCTGGCCGATCAACCATGTGGTCGGGGACTCTGACACCGGAACGATCTGGGCTGGTGGCGGCGGTGACTGGTTCGGCGCCGGGGTCTGGCGATCCGAAGACGGTGGCGACACCTGGACCCTCTCAAAATTGACCAAGGGCCAGATGGACGACTGGGCCGCGAATGACCCGGATTTCGCCCAGATGATCGGCTGGGAACCGACCGAGCCGCCCTTCGGCGACGAGTTTTCGCAAGTCTGGTCCGTTGGGTACGCGCATGGAACCGTTTACGCGGGAACCAAGCCCGCCAATCTTTTGGCAAGCTCTGACAATGGCGCGACATGGGCGCGGGTCGACGGGCTGACCGATCACCCCTCGCGGCCCGATTGGCACGGCGGCGCGGCGGGGCTTGTCCTGCACACCATTGTTTCCGACCCAACTGATCCAGCCAAGATGTGGATCGGCATTTCGGCGGCCGGGGTCTTTGGCACCGAAGACGGCGGCAAGACATGGGACCGGCGCAATCGCTTGTCCAATGCCGAGGCCTGCCAGCACCACGATCACCCCGCCGCACCCCGCGATGGGGAAACCGGGCATTGCGTGCACAACATGGTGCAGGCGCCGGGCGGCGACGTTCTTTATCAGCAAAACCACCACGGCGTTTATCGCAGCGCGGACGGAGGGCGCAGTTGGGACGACGTGACCGAAGGGCTTCCCTCGACCTTCGGTTTTCCGATTGCCGTGCATCCGCGTGATCCGCAGACCGTCTGGACCCTGCCGCTGAACGGCGACACTCAGGGTCGGTTCCCGCCTGACGCAAAGGCGGCCGTCTGGAAATCGTCGGACGGTGGGCAAAGCTGGGCGGCAAAACGGGAGGGGCTGCCGCAAGAGGCCTGTTTCTTCACCGTGTTGCGGCAGGCGATGGCGAATGACCGCGCGGAACCCGCAGGGGTCTATTTCGGCACCAACACCGGGTCTGTCTTTGTCAGCCCCGATGAAGGCGAAACATGGATCGAAGCGGCCCGGCACCTGCCCACCGTCCTGGCGGTCGAGGTGCTGGAACGGTCCTGATCGGCCCTTGCCCCGGCCTGTCGGTTCCCATAGCCAGAGACCTGAAACGACAATGGGCAAGAGGTGCGACCGATGCGAAACTGGGTTTTGGGGACCGCTGTTGCGACGCTGATTGGCACAGTCGCCGCCGCGCAGGACCGCTGCCCGACAGCCGAAGACCTGGCGACAGGCATCCGGCTGACCCGCAATGACCCGCTGTTTTCAGTCGTGCTGACGCGGACTGACGAAGGCATCGCAGAGGCCCGCGTCATGTCGCGTGGCGATGGCCCCGAAGAGGTCTCGACCTTTTATTCCCACGGTTTGACTGTGTCCCGTCGGATCGGGTCGGGCGGAACGCTGGAACTGCGCTATGACCGCGACACGGCCGAACTTGATAGTCTGCCGGGCTATCGGGAATGGTCGACGCCCGTCACGCTGTTGTCCGATGGGCTAGAGGCGAACGGGGGCACCTATACCGCGCGGATCAGCGGGTTGGGTGACGCGACCATCGGCGACTGCACCTACACGGTCTGGCGGGTTCAGGACCGGCTGGAACTGGCCGGGATGCAACCTATGGTGTTTGAAAAGGCCTTTGCGCCCGACCTTGGCATTCCACTTAGTGCGATCCAGATCGCACCGGATGGATCACCCGTTTCCGGGGTATTCTTTGATGAAATCGCCATAGAGCCCGTTCAATGATCGACGCCTTCGACGGGGCCAAGGCCGCGGTCTTCATCGGGGAACACCTGTTGGTCTACCGGCGTGATAATCGCCCCGACATTCCTTGGCCCGGTCATTGGGATTTTCCCGGCGGCGGACGGGAAGGCGCGGAAACGCCAGAGGAAACGCTGTTTCGGGAAATCCGCGAAGAATTCGGATTGTCCGTCGATGAAACATCACTCCGCTGGAAACGGCGGTTCAACGCAGCCCACAACGCGCAGGCGCGGGTCTGGTTCTTTGTCCTGTCGCTGCCAGACACCGCGCGGTCAGAGATCGTCTTTGGGGATGAAGGTCAGGAATGGCGGTTGATGACGCCTGACACCTTCTTTGCCCTACCCAAGATCGTGCCCAGTTTCGGGCCGAGGTTCCAACTGTGGCTGGATGAAACCGGGGGGCTGTGAATCCGAGTCCCCCGCGCAACACAGGCCGCGTAAAACCGGCCCGCAACGGCGCATGCCATGGTTGTGCTATTGTATGGCCGCACCGACTGATTAGATTTCCCAAAACAACTTGTGGACATTTGAAATGGATATCGAACGTATGATTTCGCAGTTTTTGGGCCAGAACCTTGTGCTTCTGCTTCTCGCCGTCTTTATCATCATTTGCATCCTTGCCGGTGTGCGGATTGTGCCGCAGTCCGAAAAGCACGTGGTCGAACGGTTCGGAAGACTGCGGGCGGTGCTTGGGCCGGGGATCAACCTGATCATCCCGTTCCTTGACCGCGTAGCGCACAAGATCTCGATCCTTGAACGCCAGCTTCCGACGATGAGCCAGGATGCCATCACGCTCGACAACGTGTTGGTGCAGGTCGAAACATCCGTGTTCTACCGGATCATCGAACCGGAAAAGACGGTCTACCGAATCCGCGACGTGGACGCGGCCATTGCGACCACCGTTGCGGGGATCGTGCGCTCTGAAATCGGCAAGATGGAACTGGATCAGGTGCAATCGAACCGCTCGACCCTGACCGGCACCATCAAGGATCAGCTTTTCGCGATCGTTGATGACTGGGGAATCGAAGTCACCCGCGCCGAACTGCTGGACGTGAACCTTGATCAGGCGACACGGTCGGCCATGCTGCAACAGCTGAACGCTGAACGCGCCCGCCGCGCCCAGGTGACCGAGGCAGAGGGCAAGAAGCGGTCGGTGGAACTTGCCGCCGACGCCGAACTTTACGCCGCGGAACAGACCGCCAAGGCGCGCCGGATTCAGGCCGAGGCCGAAGCCTATGCAACTCAGGTCGTGGCCGTGGCAATCGCCGAAAACGGGCTGGAGGCCGCGCAATATCAGGTCGCGCTGAAACAGGTCGAAGCGCTGAACGCGCTGGGCAATGGGCAGGGCAGCAATACGATCGTCCTTCCGGCCAATGCGCTTGAAGCGTTTGGTGACGCGTTCAAGATGCTGCGGGGGGCGAAATAATGTCCGGCGATTGGTGGACTGTCTGGTGGGTCTGGATGGCGGCGGCCTTCGGGCTCGCCATCCTCGAGGTGATCGTTCCCGGTTATATCTTCCTTGGATTTGCAGCAGGCGCGTTGATCGTTGGGGCAATCGTCGGGGTTGGGATCACAATGGGGCTTGCCGGATCGCTGGTGGTCTTCGCAATCCTGTCGCTCGCCGCATTCATCGCGCTCCGCAAGGTCTTTGGCCTGCGCAGCGGGCAAGTGAAGATCTGGGACAAAGACATCAACGACTGAAAAATTGCCCGGTGGCGGTGGGATGGGGACACCATTGCCACCGGGCAGGATGCCTTACCAGTGTCCGGGAACGCATCCAATATCGGGAAAACGTGGCAGCTGGTCGGCTGGGGCGCGAAGGGGCACCCCTTGGATCAGGTTAGGTGGCAGGGCGTTCCGAATTCAGGGGAAAAACCACCGCAAATTCTCAGAACCAAAGATCAGGAATTCGGCCGCTGCGCCTGAGGAGAGCTGAGTTCCGCCAGAACCGCCTGCGCGGCGGCGGCGGGATCGGGCGCGGTCCAGATCGGGCGACCAACCACAACGTGATCAGCGCCATTCGCGATGGCCTCTGCCGGGGTCATCACCCGCTTCTGGTCCCCCAGGGCCGCGCCTGCGGGGCGGACACCCGGTGTCACGATCAGCTTGCCTTCGGCCTCGGGCAGGGCGCGGACAAGGGCCGCCTCCTGCGGGCTGCAAATAATTCCGTCGGCCCCGGCGTCCATTGCACGGGCAGCACGTTCGGTCACAAGATCGGCCACCGACCCGTCCTTGTAACAGGACGCGTCCAGATCTTCCCGCTCCAACGAGGTCAGAATGGTCACGCCGAGGATTTTCAGGTCAGATCCGGCGGCCCCCTCCTTGGCGGCGCGCACCACATGCGGATCGCCATGCACGGTCAGGAAATCCAGATCGAACTGGGCCAGCCCGCGCACCGCGGCCTCGACCGTTGCGCCAATGTCGAACAGCTTCATGTCAAGAAAGATGCGCTTGCCGTGTTCCTGCTTCAACTCATTGGCAAGCGCCAGCCCGCCTCCGGTCAGCATCCCAAGCCCGATCTTGTAGAAATCGACCGCATCGCCCAGCCGCCCGGCCAGTTCCATCCCCGCAATCGCATTCGGCACATCAAGTGCCACGATGAGACGGTCATCGGACATGGGGCTTCCTTTCGGCGGCTATGGCAGGGTTCCCGGCGTCATGACGTTACGCGTCCGCCCTGTCAAGCATCCATAGCCGTCAGGCCAAGTCACTGTGTTGCGCGGGTCTCGGCCATTTCAAAGGGAAGGGTGCGAGCGGTTTGCGCCGCAGTGTTCAACACGGCCCGATCATGGGCTGCCAGCATCTTTTGAATGCGATCCGCCGACGTCTTGTCGTCATGCTGGACCTCTTGTGAACAGCTATGCTCAGTCTTCATTGCCAAAGTACCCCGGCGCTACACACACTCACCGGTAGCCTTCTAGCGGGATTCGCCGAAACAGATAACCTGTCCTTCTGTCTAGGATCGGCGTCGGAAATCCTGATCCGAAACACTTGCGAAAACGACCTCGCGATCCCATTTCAGATGCAAGGCCCGACAGGGACGTGCCGCCGATGCGGGCGTTCCAATTCACCGGGTGCTTATGGAAGGAGAATGCTCATGAACTTCGAAAAGTTCACCGAGCGGTCGCGCGGTTTCATTCAGGCCGCCCAGACGATCGCTATGCGGGAAAGCCATCAGCGCGTGCTTCCCGAACACCTGCTCAAGGCATTGATGGATGACGATCAGGGGCTTGCTGCCAATCTGATCCGGTCGGCCGGCGGTAGCCCGGAACAGGTCACCTCTGCTGTGGATGCGCTTGTGGCCAAACAGGCCAAGGTGTCTGGCGGCGACGGACAGGTTTATGTCGATCCCTCGCTCGCCCGTGTTCTGGACGAGGCCGAACAGGTCGCCAAGAAGGCCGGGGACAGTTTCGTTCCGGTCGAACGGATGTTGACCGCGCTTGCGTTGGTCAAAACCCGCGCGAAAGAGGCACTGGAGGCAGGGGCCGTCAACGCCCAGAAGATCAACGCCGCAATCAATGACTTGCGCAAAGGGCGCACCGCCGACAGCGCCAGCGCCGAAGAGGGTTATGACGCACTCAAGAAATACGCGCGCGACCTGACCGAGGCCGCCGAGCAAGGCAAGATCGACCCGATCATCGGTCGGGACGAGGAAATTCGCCGCGCCATGCAGGTGCTGTCGCGCCGGACCAAGAACAACCCGGTTCTGATCGGTGAACCGGGCGTCGGCAAGACCGCCATCGCCGAAGGGCTTGCCCTGCGGATCGTCGACGGCGACGTGCCCGAATCCCTACGCAACAAACGCCTGATGGCGCTGGACATGGGTGCGCTGATTGCCGGTGCGAAGTACCGCGGCGAATTCGAGGAACGGCTGAAGGCTGTCCTGAAGGAAATCGAAGCCGCCGCCGGCGAAATCATCCTCTTCATCGACGAAATGCACGTGCTTGTCGGCGCGGGTAAAACCGATGGCGCGATGGATGCCGCCAACCTGATCAAACCGGCGCTGGCCCGCGGAGAATTGCACTGCGTCGGGGCAACCACGCTGGATGAATACCGCAAGTATGTCGAAAAGGACGCGGCCCTTGCCCGCCGGTTCCAGCCCCTGATGGTCGAGGAACCGACGGTCGAAGACACCGTGTCCATCCTGCGCGGCATCAAGGAAAAATACGAGATGCACCACGGTGTCCGCATCTCGGACGCGGCGCTTGTCGCGGCGGCGACCCTGTCGCACCGCTACATCACCGACCGCTTCCTGCCGGACAAGGCCATCGACCTTGTGGACGAGGCCGCCAGCCGTCTGCGGATGGAGGTGGACAGCAAACCCGAGGAGCTGGACGCGCTCGACCGCCAAATCTTGCAAATGCAGATCGAGGCCGAGGCGCTGAAGAAAGAGGATGACGCCGCATCCAAGGATCGTCTGACCAAGCTTGAAAAGGAATTGTCGGACCTACAGGACCGGTCGTCCGAGATGACCGCCAAGTGGCAGGCGGAACGGGACAAGCTGGAAGGCGCGCGCGCCATGAAGGAACAGCTTGACCGGGCCCGTGCCGATCTGGACATCGCCAAGCGCGAAGGCAACCTCGCCCGCGCGGGAGAGCTGTCCTACGGCGTCATCCCCGACCTTGAACGCAAGCTGGCCGAGGCGGAAACCGCCGAGGAAGACGGTGTCATGGTCGAAGAGGCCGTGCGCCCGGAACAGATTGCCGAGGTGGTCGAACGCTGGACCGGTATTCCGACCAGTCGGATGCTGGAAGGTGAGCGGGAAAAGCTCTTGCGGATGGAAGAGGGCCTGCACAAGCGGGTCATCGGCCAGAATGCCGCGGTCCGTGCCGTGGCCAATGCCGTGCGTCGGGCGCGTGCGGGCCTGAACGACGAGAACCGCCCGCTGGGGTCGTTCCTGTTCCTTGGGCCGACCGGGGTCGGCAAGACCGAGTTGACCAAGGCCGTGGCCGAATTCCTGTTCGACGACGACAACGCGATGGTCCGCATCGACATGTCCGAATTCATGGAGAAACACAGCGTCGCCCGCCTGATTGGCGCGCCTCCGGGATATGTGGGCTATGACGAAGGCGGTGTCCTGACCGAAGCAGTGCGCCGACGGCCCTATCAGGTGGTCCTGTTCGACGAGGTCGAAAAGGCGCATCCGGATGTGTTCAACGTTCTGCTGCAGGTTCTGGATGACGGCGTGCTGACCGATGGTCAGGGCCGCACCGTGGACTTCAAGCAGACACTGATCGTGCTGACGTCGAACCTTGGGGCGCAGGCGCTGAGCCAGCTTCCTGACGGGGCCGATGCCTCGGACGCAAAGCGCGACGTGATGGATGCGGTCCGGGCGCACTTCCGGCCCGAATTCCTGAACCGTCTGGACGAAACCATCATCTTCGACCGGCTGGGCCGGGCGGATATGGACGGGATCGTGGATATTCAGCTTGCCCGCCTTGAAAAGCGGCTGGCCGGGCGGAACATCCACCTCGATTTTGATGATGGCGCACGCAAGTGGCTCGCCGATGAAGGCTATGATCCGGTTTTCGGGGCACGGCCGCTCAAGCGGGTGATCCAGCGGGCGTTGCAGGACCAACTGGCCGAAATGCTGTTGGCCGGTGATGTGAAGGACGGCGACACCATCCCGGTCAGCGCCGGGGCGGACGGGCTGATCGTTGGGGACAGGATTGCAGGAAGCAACCGGCCCCGACCCGATGATGCCGTCGTGCACTAAACATTAAAAACTTGAAATGTGTGTTGCGCCCCCGCATATCTGTGGGGGCGCAATTCTTTTGAGGGTGCGGAATGTCAAAACAGGAACATTGGAACGCTGTCTACGGTGCGCGGGCCGAAGAGGCACTGACCTGGTTCGAGCCGACGGCGGAGCTGTCGCTGCAATTGTTCGACGCGTTCAGCGACAAAAGCGCAAAGATCATCGACGTCGGTGGCGGGGCATCCCGCTTTGTCGATGGGCTTGTCGCAAGGGGCGCCGGGCCGATCACCGTTCTGGACCTGTCGCCGGAAGCACTTGAAACCTCCAAGACCCGGTTGGGGGCGATGGCCGACACCGTCAACTGGGTCGCGGCCGACATCACCGAATGGACGCCGCCATCACAATGGGATTTCTGGCACGACCGCGCCGTGTTCCATTTTCTGACTGAACGGGATCAACGCGCCGCCTATTTCCGCGCCCTGTCGGCTGGGCTTGCGCCCGGCGGGGTCGCTATCATCGCGACCTTCGCACCGGACGGCCCCGAGAAATGTTCCAACCTGCCGGTTCAGCGGTGGTCGTCAGCCGACCTCGCGGTCGAGGCAGAGGCGCATCAGCCCGGCCTGTTGCATCTGGTTGAGGGGCGCCGCCATGTTCATGTGACCCCGAAAGGCAATCTCCAGCCCTTCGAGGTCAACATTTTCAAGCGTGCAGAATAGCCGCGAGATTACATCGGCGGCATGATGACCTTGTCGATCACGTGGATCACGCCGTTCGACGCTTCGATGTCGGCGGTGACGACGGTTGCGTCATTGACCATGACACTGTCGCCCAGGCCGATGGTGATTTCGGCCCCGTTCACGGTGGCGGCCATCATCCCGTCAGACAGGTCGGTCGACATGACCTTCCCGGCAACCACGTGGTAGGTCAGGATCGCGGCCAGCGCTTCGGGATCAGCAAGCAGCGCTTCGACGGTGCCTTCCGGCAGGGCGGCAAAGGCCTCGTCGGTCGGGGCGAAGACAGTAAACGGGCCTTCGCCTTTCAGGGTGTCCACCAGACCGGCCGCTTCAACCGCGGCAACCAGCGTGGTGAAGCTGCCCGCGCCGACGGCGGTGTCGACGATATCCATCGAATGGCCAGCGGCATAGGCCGGGGCAGACAGGGTGGTGGCGGCGGCAAGGGCGATAAAGCTTCTACGAAGCATTCTGTATTTCCTCCGTTGAGGATGCCGTCATTGGCATCTGAGAGGGATACGCCCGCTGTCCGGTTTGGATGACCGGATATTCTTGCCGGTCCCGCTTGACTGAGGGCCACGCCGGACTAAGCCGCCGGGATTTTGGATTTCCAGTCAAATCCAGTTGATCACTCGTGATCGAAACCCGCCGTTTGATCGGCATCATTGACCCGGTGGCCCCCTCTGCGCAGGCTGGGCTCAAACCAAAGGAGCCGCCGATGTTTTCCGAATTCACTGTCAATGTGCTCGAGGCGCTGGCCCTCTTCTTCATCCTGATCGTGGGGATCGGCGCGGCAGCCGTTCTGGCGCTGTTCATCATTGACCGGTCTCAGGGGCGGGATGCGGTGCGGCGCAACTTCCCGGTGATCGGACGGTTCCGGCACCTGTTCACGGGACTGGGTGAATTCTTTCGCCAGTATTTCTTTGCGATGGACCGAGAGGAAATGCCGTTCAACCGGGCACAGAGCGATTGGGTCGATCGCGCGGCAGAGGGGAAGGGGAATACGGTCGCCTTCGGCTCCACCCGGTCGCTGGGCGTGCCCGGCACCCCGATCTTCGTGAATGCGGCCTTTCCGCCGCTGGATGAACAGGCTGCGAAGACCGCTGCGCTGGTGATCGGTCCGGGCGCCCGCAAACCCTATTTCGCGCCATCCTTCTACAATATTTCGGGGATGAGCTTTGGCGCCCTGTCAAAACCGGCGGTGGAGGCCCTGTCGCGCGGCGCCAAGGACGCGGGCATCTGGATGAACACCGGCGAAGGTGGGCTGTCGCCGTGGCACCTGGAAGGCGGCTGCGACATCGTTTTCCAGATCGGCACGGCCAAATACGGGGTCCGCGATGCCGAGGGGCGGCTAAGCGACAACAAGTTGAAAGAGGTGGCCGACCATCCGCAGGTCAAGATGATGGAGATCAAGCTGGCGCAGGGGGCCAAGCCCGGCAAGGGCGGCATCCTGCCCGGCGCCAAGGTCACGGCTGAGATTGCACAGGTCCGGGGCATCCCCGCAGGTCAGGCCAGCATTTCGCCCAACCGCCATGTCGAGGTCGACGATTGGGGCGATCTGTTGGACCTCATCAGCCACGTGCGAGAGGTGACGGGCCTGCCCGTGGGGATCAAGACGGTCATGGGCGAAGAAGGCGCGTTTTCCGATTTCTTTGCGCTGATCAATAAGCGCGGCGCCGAATGCGCCCCCGACTTTATTACCATCGACGGGGGCGAAGGCGGAACCGGGGCCGCCCCGATGCCGTTGATCGATCTGGTCGGTGTGTCGATCCGCGAAGCCCTTCCCCATGTGGCCACCCTTCGGGATCGGGCCGGGCTGAAGGATCGGATCCGCCTGATCGCCAGTGGCAAGCTGGTCGGCCCGGGCGATGTGGCATGGGCGCTGGCCGCCGGAGCGGATTTCGTCACCTCTGCGCGGGGGTTCATGTTCAGCCTTGGCTGCATTCAGGCGCTGAAGTGCAATCGCAATACCTGCCCGACCGGGATCACCACGCATGATCCGCACCTGCAAAAGGGGCTGGTCGTGGCCGAGAAATGGAAACGGGTGTCGAACTTCGCCACCGGCATGATCAAAGAGGTCGAAACCATCGCCCATTCGGTTGGCGTGACGGAACCGCGCCAGATGCGGCCCCACCATGTGCGGATCGTGCAGCCGGATGGCACCTCGGTTCGGATGGACCGGCTTCTGGCGTTCTATAAGGGGCCGACCCCGTCCTAGCAGCGCCCCCAAAAAGAACGGCCGGCAAGGGTTGCCCCACGCCGGCCCCAGTGGTCTGAAGGAACCTCAGACTTTGACGCTGTTCTTCGCGAAGGCGAGTTCCTGTCGATTTCGCGGTTGGTCGATCTTCTCGACTCTCCCATTGCCGCAGTTCGTGACGCCGTGAAACATGCGGGGTCCAAGGGGCTTCTGATTGCGCTGCCGAAACGTGGGCTGCGCGTGATGGAAGCCAACCCTGAAACCATTCGGCGCTGTCTGGACTACCGCATGGTTCTGGACACGGCAGGGGCCGTTCGCCGGATCGCGGCGGGCAACATGGACGGTCTCGATCTTATCAAGGCGGAACATGCCGATCTGTTGACCGTGGCCAAATCGGACCGCACGGGGGGCATGCCGCAACGGGCGATCAAGACCGACCTGACCCTGCATGACTTCCTTGCCAGGGGGCTGGGCAATAGCCTGCTGACGGACGACTACGAAACCAACCGCCTGCGGATCGCGATCATCCAGAACGCCCGACCCTTTCTGCGGGACAGGATCGTTTCGGCGATGGAGGAACATCTGGCGATCATCGCGGCGCTGGAGGCTGGCGATGCAGCCGCCGCGACTGAATCTATCCGGATTCATTTCAATCAGACCCTCAGATGGTGGGGAGTCGCCCCTTAGCGGGCAGCGAGGATTGAAACGAAGACACACATCGACGTGAATCGAAGTGTTTTCGCCCTTTGGGCTGGATGGACTAATTAGTCCGAAGACAAACCCAAGGAGACAAAGATGGCGCGTCGTTGGACCAATACCCTGACCCATGCGGATGTGACCCCAAAGGCCGTTTGGCTGAACCGGCGCCAGATCATGGCCGGAGCCATCGGGTTGGGGGCCGCGGGGCTGGCCGGGCAGGGGCAGGCACAGGCCGCGCTGGAACCGAACACCTGGGAAGAGATCACAAGCTACAACAACTATTATGAGTTCGGCGTCGGCAAGACCGACCCGGCCGCCAACGCGGGCGCGCTTGATACCGCCGATTGGCGGATCACGGTCGATGGGCTTGTCGATAATCCCGGCGAATATTCCCTGACTGACCTGATCGGCGGGCTGGATGTCGAAGAACGGATCTATCGGTTCCGCTGCGTCGAAGCGTGGTCGATGGTCGTGCCGTGGAACGGCATTGAACTGGCCGATGTGCTGGATCGGATCGGGGTGCAGGACCGCGCCAAATACGTGGCCTTCGAAACCGTGGTCCAGCCAGAGGTGATGCCGGGGGTCAGCCGCCGGGTCATTCCCTTCCCCTATGTAGAGGGCCTGCGGCTGGACGAGGCACGGCACCCGCTCACGCTCTTGGCGACCGGAATCTACGGGAACCCGATCCCCAACCAGAACGGCGCGCCGATCCGTCTGGTGGTTCCGTGGAAATACGGGTTCAAGTCAATCAAGGCCATCGTGCGGATCACCCTGGCCGAAGAAGAGCCGCCCACCACCTGGAATATCCTGAACGCGCGAGAGTACGGGTTCTATGCCAATGTGAACCCAACCGTCAGCCATCCCCGCTGGTCGCAGGCAACCGAACGGCGGATCGGGGGCGGGCTGTTCGCCACGCGGCAGGATACGCTGATGTTCAATGGCTATGACGAGGTCGCCAGCCTGTATGACGGCATGGACCTTGCAAGGTTCTACTGATGTCGGTGGTTCAGTCCCTGAATACAGTACTCCGGCGCGTGCCGACTTGGCCTCTCTATATAGTGGGGTTAGGGTGGCTGGTCTGGCTGTTTTGGCTTGGCGCAACCGGGGGGCTCGGGGTTGAACCGATCGAAGCGCTGGAACATCGCTACGGCCTGCTCGCGCTACAGCTTCTGATTGCCACTCTGGCAATCACCCCGCTGCGGCGCTGGACCGGGGTGAACCTTCTGCGGTTCCGGCGCGCGCTGGGGGTCCTGTGTTTTGTCTTCGCGCTGGCGCATCTTCTGGTCTGGGCCGTTCTGGACGTTGGCAGCCTTGGCGCGGTCTGGGCCGATATCGTCAAGCGGCCCTATGTCACCATTGGGATGGCGGGCTTCCTGCTCCTCCTGCCACTGGCGCTGACATCGAACGATCTGTCGCTCCGGCGGTTGGGCGGGGCAGTCTGGCGGCGGCTGCATCTGCTGACCTACCCGGCCGCGATTCTCGGGGGGCTTCACTTCCTCTGGCTGGTGAAAGGCTTCCAGATCGAACCGGTTCTCTATGCGGTGGCGATTCTGGGGCTGCTGGCGACTCGGATTCGCACGGTCCGGGGGGTGCTTCGGGTGAAAACGGGCTGAGTCTGGCCGAGTCTTGTGGTTCATCCTGTGGATAACCCAATATCTGGCGGCCTTCCCCGGCCCGCACGGATAACATTCTTTCGTTTCCGCGGCGGTTTGCGCATCCATGATGCGGCAACTCATTAAAAACATAGGGAAATCCGGAAAAACGAAAAAAATTCGTGCAATGCAGAAAAAAGCACTTGCAGGGTCCGGTGGCCGGACGTAAATACCCCCTCACCGAAGCGGCGGACACGCAGCGACGGGGCGCCAGACGGGCCGCAGGGCAACGAGACGCAAGAAAAAATCAGAGGTGATCGAGGCGGGGCGCGCCGAAAGTTAGGGCGCATCACTGTCGATTTTGTCTCTGAGTGCTTTTTGACAATTTATGATTTGAAGAGATACGTGGGCGGTTTGGTCTGTTTATCGACGGATTGAATGTCTGTGTA
>NZ_JAYKKJ010000013.1:0-22153 GCF_035969385.1 Marivivens marinus
ATCACGCGCGAAGACCTGACCGAACGGGCCGCACGGTTCGGCAAAAACGGATACGGCAAATACCTCAGCGGGTTGGCGGGGGAATAGCGATGGCACGGATCGTCCCGGTCATTCTGTGCGGCGGGTCGGGCACGCGGCTTTGGCCCATGTCCCGGCAAAGCCGACCCAAGCAATTCGCGGCGATGACCTCGGACAAGTCGCTGTTTCAGGAAACCGCGCTGCGGCTGTCGGGGCGAAATGGCGTTGATTTTGCAGCCCCCCTGATCCTGACCAATGCCGATTTCCGCTTTGTCGTGGGCGAACAGTTGCAGGAGATCGGGATAGAGGGCGCAGACCTGCTGATCGAACCCGAAGGACGCAATACCGCCCCTGCAATCCTTGCCGCCGCCCTGCGGGTGGCCGACCGCGACCCCGACGCGCTGATGCTGATTGCGCCGTCGGATCACCATATCCCCGATACCGACGCCTTCCGGGCCGCCGTTCTGGCCGGGATCGCCCCGGCGCTGGACGGGCGGATCGTCACCTTCGGGATTGCCCCGACGCGGGCTGAAACCGGCTTTGGCTATCTGGAACTGGCCAACCCGCCGGACGGGCCAGGCACCCCCCTGCCCCTAGAGTGTTTTGTCGAGAAACCGGATGCGGCCCGCGCCGAACAGATGCTGGCCGGGGGGCGGCATTTGTGGAACGCGGGCATCTTCCTTGCCTCGGTCCGGACCCTTCTGGACGCCTTCAACACCCACGCGCCCGAGATCGTCGGTCCAGTCCGCGCCGCGCTGGCCGACGGGCGCGAAGACCTTGATTTCTTCCGCCTTGCCCCCGGCCCCTGGGCCGAATTGCCCAATGCCTCTGTCGACTATGCGGTGATGGAAAAGGCGGGCAATCTGACGGTGGTGCCCTATGCCGGGCTTTGGTCCGATCTGGGCGGCTGGCAGGCGGTGCACGACCTTGCCCAACAGGACGACGCAGGGCTGGCCACGCTGGGCGATGTAACGGCGCTTGATTGCCGCGACAGCCTGTTGCGCAGCGAAGACGGCGGCCCGGCCCTTGTCGGGATCGGGCTGGACAACATCGTGGCGGTCGCCATGCGCGACGCGGTTCTTGTGGCCGAAAAATCCCGCGCGCAAGAGGTGAAAGAGGCCGTTGCCGCCCTGAAAGCCAAGGAGGTGAAGGCGGCGACCTGTTTCACGGTCGATCATCGCCCATGGGGTCACTTTGAGACGCTGGTTCTTGCCGACCGGTTTCAGGTCAAACGGATCGTGGTGAAGCCGGGCGCGGCCCTGTCGCTGCAAAGCCACGTGCACCGGGCCGAACACTGGATCGTGGTGCAGGGCACCGCCAAGGTGACCGTGGGCGACGACTGCCGCCTGCTGTCGGAAAACGAAAGCGTCTATATCCCGCTTGGCGCGGTGCACCGGCTGGAAAACCCCGGCAAGCTGCCGATGACCCTGATCGAGGTGCAGACCGGCGCCTATCTGGGCGAGGATGACATCATCCGCTACGAAGACGCCTATGCCCGCAGGACCGGGGGCCAATAGGGTGCCGCCCAAGTTCGGCACAAGCGGGCTGCGTGGGTTGGTGACAGAGCTGACCCCGGAACTGGTTGCCGACTACACCCGCGCCTTTCTTGCCGCCTGCGACGCCGGGACCGGTCTGTGCATAGGGCGGGATTTGCGCCCCTCTTCTCCCGATATCGCCGCTGTCGTGGCGCAGGCTGCGGCCGGGACTGGCCTGCCCGTCACCGATTGCGGCGCCCTGCCCACCCCCGCGCTGGCCCATTGGGCGATGGCGCAGGGCCAAAGCGCGATCATGGTCACTGGCAGCCATATCCCGGCGGACCGCAACGGGCTGAAATTCTACACCCCCGCAGGCGAGATCACCAAAGCGGACGAGGCTGCCATTCTTGCTGCCCTCGGGCAACCGGTGGGCCAGCGTGCCGTGCAGATTGCGCCCAGCGATGCGGCCAAGTCCGCCTACCGCGCCAAATATGTGAACGGGTTTGGCTCCATTCTGCACAGTGCGCGGATCGGCATTTATGCCCATTCGGCGGTGGGCCGCGATATCCTTGCCGATATCCTGACTGATCTTGGCGCCGATGTGGTCGTAATCGACCCCTCCGACCAATTCATCCCCGTCGATACCGAAGCGGTCGATCCCGTGTTGCGTAACCGCCTGCCTGCCTTGTGTGCCGACCATGCGCTTGATGCGCTGGTATCAACAGATGGGGACAGTGACCGGCCGCTTGTGGCCGACGAGATGGGACAGATCGTGCCAGGGGACATCCTTGGCCAGATCTGCGTGGCCGCGCTTGGAGCCGACACGGTGGTGACGCCAGTGTCGTCGAACAGCAGCCTAGAGGCGCTAGGTCTGGCCCCAAGGGTGATCCGCACCCGGATCGGGTCCCCCTACGTTATTGACGGGATGCGGCAGGCCGGTGGCCAAGTAGCGGGCTATGAGGCAAATGGCGGGTTCCTGCTGGGGTTTGACTGGACCGGACCCGCGGGCGGCGTTTTGACCGCCCTGCCAACGCGGGACGCGGTGCTGCCGATCCTGATCCCGCTGTGGCAAGCCCGTCTACAGGGCGCGCCCCTGTCGGCCCTTGTTACGGCGCATCGGCTGCGTGTCACCGCCACCGACCGCCTGCCCGAGATACCAACCGACCAATCCGCCCGGTGGATTGCCGCATTGATCGGGGACAGCGCCGCGCGGGCGGCATTCCTACCGGCGCTGGAAGATGCCCGACTGGACCTGACCGACGGGCTGCGGATGCATCTGGCTGACGGGCGAGTGCTGCACCTGCGCCCCTCGGGCAACGCGCCGGAACTGCGGGTGTTGATCGAAGCACCCGACGCCGATCAGGCACGGGCCTTCATGGACGATGTTTTGCCACGGGTTCGCGCTGCGGTAACCCGCGCCTAGCCGCGCCGCCCCAGGGTGACGATCGACGCCAACAGGAAGACACCCGCCGCAACGCAGACAATGGTCGGCCCGGTGGGCGTATCGAACAGGTAGGACAGTTGCAGCCCCGCCAGCGCCGACCCTGCCCCGATGCCCGCCGCGATCAGCGCCATCCGTTCGGGCGTCGCGGCAAAGGGCCGGGCCGCGGCAGCCGGGATCAGCAAAAGCGCGGCGATCAGCAGCACGCCGACAACCTTGATCGCGACCGCCACGACCAACGCCAGCGCAACGGTCAGCGCAAGCTGTTCCCGCTTCGGGTCAATGCCGGCGGCATGGGCCAGATCGGGGGACAGCGTGGCGGTCAGGATCGCCGACCAGCGCCACCACAACAGCCCCAGAACCACCGCAACCCCGCCCCAGATTACCACGAGGTCTACCCGGCCTACCGCAAGGATATCGCCGAAAAGATAGGCCATCAGGTCAATCCGCACCCCCTGCAGAAAGGAAACGGCGACCAGACCGATAGCCAGCGCCGAATGCGCCATGACCCCCAAGAGCGTATCCATCGCATAGCCGCGCCCGGACAAGGTCGATACCGTCGCTGCCATCAAAAGCGCAACCACCAGCGCGCCGCCAAAGACCGATGTATTCAGTGCCAGCGCCAGCGCGACCCCAAGGATCGAGGCATGGGCCGTCGCATCCCCGAAATAGGCCATGCGCCGCCAGACGATCAGACACCCGAGCGGGGCTGCCGCCAGTGCCACCCCGACACCGGCAAGCGCCGCGCGGATCAGGAAACTGTCCAGAAACGTCATTCCGCCGCCCCGTGATGATCGTGGTGATGATGGTGGTCGTGGTCATGCCCGTGGTCATGCCCGTGGTCATGATCGTGCCGATAGAGCGCCAGCGCCCCCCCGGTGCCGGAGCCGAAGAGAGCGCGGTATTCTTCCGCCTGGGCCACATGTTCCGGCGCCCCTTCGCAGCAGATATGGCCGTTCAGGCAGATCACCCGGTCGGACGCGGCCATAACCACATGCAATTCATGGCTGACCATCAGGACGGCGCAGCCGATGTCCTGCCGGACAGTTTCGATCTGCCGGTAAAAGGCGGCCGATCCGGGCTGGTCCAGCCCTTGGGTTGCCTCATCGAGGATCAGAAGGTCCGGGTTGGTCAGAAGCGCCCGCGCCAGCAGGACGCGCTGGAACTGTCCGCCCGACAGGTCCGCCATCTGATGCGACAGCCGCGCGTCCAGCCCGGCGTGGCGCAGCGCGTCGCGGGCGGCATCGCGGCTCACCCGGCGGGGCAGGTTCAGAAACCGTTCGACCGTCAGCGGCAGGGTCGGGTCGATGTGCAGCTTTTGCGGGACATAGCCCACCTTCAGCCCCGGCGCGGCGATTACCTGCCCCGAGGTCGGGCTGACCGCCCCGATGATCGCCCGCAAAAGCGTGGATTTGCCCGACCCGTTCGGCCCGACGATGGTCACGATCTCACCCCGGTCAATGGCGAAATCCACATGCGACAGGACGGTGTGCCCGCCAAAGCGGACCCCAAGACCCCGGGTTTCAATCAGGCTCATGCGCCTTGTCCTTTGGCGCAATTGGGGCACAGTCCCTCGGCCTCGACCACGGTGCGTTCGATGGTAAACCCGGCCTGCGCCGCCGCCTCGCCCAGACGGCCCCGTTCCAGCCGAATCTCGGCCTCTGCCACAGACCCACAGGCGCGGCAGATCAGGAAGGCCGGGGCGTGGTCCTCGGCCATATGGGAACAGGCGACAAAGGCGTTCAGCCGCTCGATCTTATGGGCAAACCCGTTCGAGACGAGAAAATCCAGCGCCCGATAGGCGACGGGCGGCTGCGAACCGAGCCCCTCTTCCCGAAGCACTTCAAGGATATCATAGGCCCCCATCGCGCGATGACCGGCCAGCAGAATCTCAAGCACCCGGCGACGCACCGGCGTGAATTGCAGCCCCGCGCTGGCGCACTGGGCCTCGGCCTGCGCCACGCCTGATGCGATGCAACTGCGATGGTCGTGGGTATCGAAGGCGAGCGTATCCATCTGCGGTCCGTCCGTTTGGGGCTTGCGATGAGATAACGTAACATCTATACCTGGCGCAACTGTTATATCATAACACCGGAGGACCCATGCGCGCACTGTCCCTTGCCATCGCCCTGTCTGCCGCCCCTGCCCTTGCCGATGTTCCGAATGTCGTGGCCGATATCGGGCCGGTTCAGGGGCTTGCCGCGCGGGTGATGGATGGCGTTGGCACCCCTGACGTGCTGATCCGCGCGGGGTCCAGTCCCCACAGCTATGCGCTGCGCCCGTCCGAGGCCGCAGCACTGGAACGGGCCGATGTGGTGTTCTGGGTCGGCCACGGGCTGACCCCCTGGCTGGAAGAACCGGTCGCGCAGCTGGCCGGGGCCGCAGCGGTCGTCGAACTGTCGCAGGCCGCGGGGACCGTCCGACTGCCCTTCCGCGAGATCGCGGAAGAAGATGACCACGGGGATCACGATGATCATGCCGGGGACCACGACGAAGACCATGATGGGCACGACCACGCTGGCGAAGACCCGCACTTGTGGCTTGCCCCCGACAATGCCGCCTTGTGGCTGGATGTAATCGCGGCAGAGCTGTCGCGGATCGACCCGGACAATGCAGCCACCTACCGGGCGAATGCCGATGCGGGCCGGGCGGAAATCGCCGCGGCCCTGACCGGGGCGCGTGCAGCGCTCGCCCCGCTGACGGACCACCCCTACCTCGTCTTTCACGACGCCTATCAGTATTTCGAAGGGGCGGTTGGCCTTGCCCCTGTCGCGGCCCTCGCCCTGCCCGACGCCAGTGCGCCATCGGCGGCGCGTCTGGCCGAGGTTCGGGATACCGTCATCGACACCGGCGTGGTCTGCGCCTTCGCCGAACCGCAGTTCAACACTGACCTTCTGGAAACCGCCATCGAAGGCACCGGCGCGCGGATCGGGGTTCTGGACCCGCTGGGCAGCGACATTCCCGCAGGCCCCGGTTTTTACCCGGCTTTCCTTGATCGGCTGGCCAGCGACATGGCCGCCTGCCTGCGCCAATAGGGTGCTTGCCTCTGCCCCCGGCCTTGGCGGATAGTCGCGCCATGTTGCGCACCCTTGCCCTGTTCGCCTGCCTTCTTGCCCTGCCCGTTCCGGCGCAGGCCGACCGGGTGACGATCTTTGCGGCGGCCAGCCTGAAGACCGCGCTGGATGCCATCGAACCGGTGGCAGAGGCGGCGACGGGCCACGACCTGATCCTTGTCTACGCGGGCACCTCGGCGCTGGCCCGGCAAATCGCCCATGGCGCGCCCGCCGATATTTTCATCTCGGCCAATCCCGACTGGATGGATGTACTGTCTGATCAGGGCCTGATCCGGGATGACACGCGGACCGACCTGCTGGGCAACCGGATTGTCCTGATCGGGCACGCATCGGGGACAATGGTGGACATGACGGACGCCGCGGCGGTCCGCGGGCTGCTGGGGTCCGAACGGATTGCGATGGCCCTTGTCGATGCGGTTCCGGCCGGCATCTACGGCAAGACCGCCCTGCAAGACCTTGGGTTATGGGATGATATCGCCGCGCAGGTGGTCCAGACCGACAACGTCCGCGCCGCACTTGCCCTTGTCGCGCGGGGCGAGGCGCGGTTTGGCGTGACCTATGCCACCGATGCGCTCGCCGATCCCTCTGTGACGGTCCTTGGCACCTTTGCCGAAGACAGCCATCCGCCCATCACCTACCCCATCGCCGCCCTGACAACCGGGGCCGCCGACGATGTTTTGTCCTACCTCACCGGGCCAGAGGCCGGGGCGATCTTTACCCAGCAAGGGTTCACCCGGCCAGAGGCGTCCCGATGAGCGGCTGGCTCGGACCCGAGGAATGGCAGGCGGTCACCCTGTCGCTCAAGGTGGCCTTTTGGGCGACGCTATGGTCGCTGCCGCTGGCCGTGCTTGCGGCCCACGCGCTCGCGCGCTGGTCCTTTCCCGGCAAGACCCTGTTGAACGGGATCGTTCACCTGCCCCTGATCCTGCCGCCGGTGGTCACCGGCTATTTGCTCTTGCTGACCTTTGGCACGCAAGGGCCGGTCGGCGGCGCACTCCAGGCCATCGGTATCAGTTTCGCCTTTCGCTGGACCGGGGCGGCGCTGGCGGCCGGGATCATGGCCTTTCCGCTGATGGTCCGGGCGATCCGCCTGTCGATCGAGGCGGTGGACCCGAAACTGGAACAGGCGGCGGGCACCTTGGGGGCCTCGCGCCCTTGGGTCTTTGCCACGGTCACCCTGCCCCTGATCCTGCCGGGTATCCTTGCGGGCAGCATTCTGGCCTTCGCCAAGGCAATGGGTGAATTTGGCGCGACGATCACCTTCGTGTCGAATATCCCCGGCCAGACCCAGACCTTGCCCTCGGCCATCTATGCCTTCCTTCAGGTGCCGGGCGGCGAATCCTCGGCGTTGCGGCTGGTCATCGTCGCGGTGGTGGTGGCCATGGCGGCGCTGATCGGGTCCGAAGTTCTGTCGCGCCGGATCGCCGCGCGGGTGGGTGGCCGATGACGATTTCTGTCTCTATCCAGCACAAGGCGGGTGATTTCGACCTTGATGTCCGCTTTGATGCCCCGCCCGGCCTGACGGTTCTGTTCGGCCCATCGGGGGCTGGGAAATCGACCGTGGTGAACGCGGTTGCCGGGCTGCTCAGGCCCGATGCGGGGCGGATATCGGTGGCGGATCGGGTGTTGGTTGATCGTGGCGCGGGGCTGTGCCTGCCGCCGCACCAGCGCCGGGTCGGCTATGTGTTTCAGGACGGGCGGTTGTTCCCGCATCTAACGGTCCGCCAGAATCTGAGCTATGGGCGCTGGTTCGCGCCCAAGCCAGCAACCGGGCCGGGCTTCGACAATGTGATCGAGATGCTGGGCATCGGCCCGCTGCTGGATCGACGCCCCGGCGCGCTGTCGGGGGGCGAGGCGCAGCGGGTCGCCATCGGCCGCGCCCTTTTGTCGGCCCCCGATATCCTTCTGGCTGATGAGCCACTGGCCGCGCTGGACGAGGCTCGCAAGGCGGAGATCCTGCCGTATTTCGAAAGGCTCCGCGACGCGGCGACGGTTCCGATCCTCTACGTCAGCCATTCCCCGGCCGAGGTGGCACGGCTGGCCACCACGGTGGTCGCCATCGAAAAAGGCCGGGTGACACGGGTTGGCCCGGCGACAGAGGTTCTGGGCGATCCCGGCGTGACGCCGATGGGCGCGCGGGCGGCGGGCGCGGTCCTGTCGGCCACGATCCACGCCCAGCACGACGATGGGCTGACCGAGTTGGACGCGGGTGGCCATCATATCCTTTTGCCAAGGATTGACCGCCCACTGGGGGCCGACGTGCGGGTCCATATCGAGGCACAGGACGTGATGATCGCCACCGAACGCCCAAAAGGCATATCGGCGCTGAACGTGCTGCCCGTCACGGTCCGCGACATACGGATTGGCACCGGCCCGGGGGCCATCGTGCAACTGGCGGCGGGGCCGAACCTGATCCTGTCGCGGGTCACGCGCCGGTCGGTGCAGGCGCTTGGCCTGCATGAAGGACAGAAGGTCTTTGCGGTTCTAAAGGCGGTGTCGGTCGCGCCCTAGGCCAGAAGCCGCGCCACGTGGCGCAGGGCCAGTTCATAGCCATGCACACCAAAGCCCGCCATCACCGCGTCGGCCCGCAGGCTGACAAAGGACTTGTGGCGGAATTCTTCACGCTTGTGGACCTGGCTGATGTGCACTTCGATCACCGGGCCGTCATAGGCGTTCAGCGCATCCAGAACGGCGATGGAATAATGGGTCAGTGCAGCAGGATTGATGATGATCCCGGCGGCCTTGTCCCGCCCTTCTTGAATCCAGTCAACGATTTGGCCCTCGTGGTTCGACTGCCGAAAATCGACGCGCAGACCCAATTCCCCGGCCAGCGCCGCGCAGGATTGTTCGACATCGGCCAATGTGTCCGCCCCATAAACTTCGGGCTGGCGCTGACCAAGTAGGTTCAGGTTCGGGCCGTTCAGGACAAAAATGGTCTGGGTCATCGGATCGTCTGCCGTTCTGGGGATCGTTCGGGTGGTTTCTGACACCAAACCTGACACCGGGCAAGAACGGCGCACCGCCCTAGAAACGGATCATGCCCCTGTGTTGCCCTTTCGCAGGAAAAAGGGTTCACCGCTCTTGCTGAATTTGCTACGCATGCGTCAGGTCCTTGCTGGAGGGCCACAATGGGGATTGGGACATGAACAACTATTTCAAGAGCGTCGCGCTTGCCGCGACGGTCGTGGCCACTGGCGCCTCGGCGGAGATTTCAGAAACCTGCAAGGCAACGCTGGCCGACCGCAGTTCGACAATTATCGTACCGAATGCGCCGGGTGGCGGGTATGACACCTATGCGCGTGCAATCGCGCCGGCGATGGCTGATGCCTCTGGCCTGCGGGTCCGTGTCGTGAATAACGAGGCCGGCGGCGGACTTGTTGCGCGGCGGTTGATGTTGCAGGCGGGTTCGGACGACATTGTCATCCTCATGGAAAACGCGGTTGACCTGACCGTGGACACCGTCGCGTCGGATAGCGAAGACACGATCCTTTCTGTCGTTGATACGCTGGCGATTGCGCATGTCGCACCCGATGCGTGGATCTTGCCGGTAGGCAGGGATATCACCGACCTCTCGATGACCCACCTGGTCGCGGCGCAGGGGTCGCTGGAAGATTCCGTCATCGCCGTGGTGCTTGTTGGCTTGGCTCTCGGGATCGAAACCGAGGTCGTCGGTGGCTATGGCGGATCAAGCGAATTCGTCGCCGCTGTTCTGCGTGGCGAGGTAGATATGACCTCGATCTCGCTCCAGACGTCTCTGCGACGGACCGAGGGAAATGACGCCTTTGTTGCGCTAGTGGTCTCCGATGCCTACGACGCGGCCGCGCCTGACGTCCCCTATCTTGCCGGACCGGGTGGCGTTGCGGAAATGCGCGCCGCTGGCCTTTCGGCGGAGGTCCAGGCCGAACGCCAGGCCTATGCAGAGGCGGCAGTGGGGCTTTCCGGTGCCGTGCGCGGATTCTATGTTTCGAACTCCGTCGACTCAGAGTTTCGTGACTGCCTGCGCGACGCGATGGAGGTCGCAATGACCTCGCCCGAGGTAGCGGAAACGCTCGAAGCCCAGGGTCGGCCGCTTGCACCTCTCACCGGCAGCGCAGCCACCAACAAGGCGGCGGCGATGTTGCGCGCCGCGGCTTCGGGCCGCGCCCTCATCGAACAAATCATGGCGGATCAGGAAGACTGATCCACCATGTCCGCAGGCTATTTCGCAGCCCTTGCCGAAGGGCTGAACAACCTTCTGGCATGGCCCAACATCCTGATCCCGGTGCTGGGGACGCTTGTCGCGATGACGGCGTCCTTCCTGCCGGGGATCGGGATGGCAAGCCTGTCGGCAATCCTGATCCTGTGGACAATCAATTGGGACCCGGTGTCCGTGCTGCTGCTGTTTGGTGCGCTGACGGGCGGGGCCACCTTCATGGGGTCGCTGACCGGGATCCTGTTCAATATCCCCGGCAATACCTCGGCGGCGTCTGTCCTTCTTGACGGCCATGCGCTGACCCGCAAGGGCCTGCCCCGGACCGCCATCGCAACAGCGGCAACAGCCTCGGCCGTGGGATCGGTCTTCGGGGTGATCGTTCTGTTGCTCCTCCTGCCCATCGTGCGGGAATTCATCCTTGAATTCGGCCCGCTTGAACGGGTCCTGTTGGGTATCTGGGGTTTGTCCACGATTGCGGCCATTCCCAATTCGTCGACGCTCAAGGCTATCGCGGTGACCCTCATCGGGCTGGTGCTTGCGATGGTGGGGACGGATCCCGTGACGGCAGCGCCACGCTGGACCTTCGGGACACTATCGCTTCAGGGTGGCCTGTCGGCGATCGCCGTGCTTTTGGGATATTTCACGCTGGCGGAACTGGTGTCCTGGCAGAAGGACTATGTGATTTCCGACGGCCCGCCAGAGGGGCGAGAACAGGATTCTGTCCGGGCGGGGATCCGGGCGGTGTTCACCCATCGGTGGCTGACCTTTCGAAGTTCGATCATCGGCACACTCGTGGGGATCATTCCCGGCGTCGGGGGCACAGTTGCGGGCTTTGTCGCCTATGGTCACGCGGTCCAAAGCGCAAAGACCGATCGGGACAATTTCGGGAAAGGTGATCTGCGAGGCCTGATCGGTCCGGAAGCGGCAGTGGATGCAAAGGACGGCGGATCGCTCTTGCCGGCCATCGCCTTTGGCCTGCCAGGCAGCGAGGCCGGGATCATCCTTGTGACGGTTCTTGCCATTCACGGGCTCACGCCCGGAACCCCGATGCTAAGCGTCGACCTTGGCCTAACCTTTACGCTGATCCTTGCCCTGCTTCTGTCAAACATCCTGACATCTGTTGTCGGGGTCACCGTTGCCCCGGCGCTGGCCGGACTGACCCGGCTGCCCGTCCATAGCATTGCGTTGCCGGTTCTGATCGCCAGCGCAGTTTCGATCATCCACCTTCACGGCGGGCTGGTCGATCTTTACGTCGCCCTGGGTCTCGGGGTGTTCGGCTACCTGCTCAAGCACTTCAACTGGCCCCGCGTACCGATGGTCATCGCCTTCGTCCTTGGTGACTTTTTCGAAGCGAACATGATGGTCGCGGCCCAGTTGCAGTCGCTTGGCCGGCTCAGCCTACTTGACCGACCGGCGGCGATGCTTCTTGCAGCGATGATCCTTGCGTCGATTTTCTGGATGGTGCGGAAAAAGCGCGGGTCAGAGCCGCGCCCGCCCCTCAAGCCGCATGTGGACCATTTCGGATGGGTCGTCGCCGCGATCGGCATCGTCCTTGCGATCATGGCCTTCACCCACCACGGCTATTCCTTCTATGCACGACTGGTGATCGTGATCTGCGCAACAGTTCTGGTGATCGTTGCGGCCCGCGACTCCCTGCGCCAGAAACAGCCTGCCGGGTCCGGGACGGTTCTGGGGATACCAGCGTCAAACGCCCTGCCCCTTGCCCTTCTCGTGGTTTATCCGGCCGGTGTCTGGCTTTTTGGGCTGAGCATCGGGACCGGCGCCCTGACTGTCCTTTGGATGTGGGCACGGCGTGACTGGAAGCCCGAACGGCTGATCTATCCGGGACTGATCGGGATGGGGCTTACCATCCTGATGGCCAGTTATTTCAACTCCTGGGGCAATGTCATGCTGCCATCCCCGGCGGTCTTGGACCTGTTCCGCTGATCCCTTTGATCAATTGTCCGGGCGTTCGAGCACGATTTCATATCGGGGCCTACGGACAGCCTGCGAAGCCAGCATGAAGGGCGATACGCTCGCGGCTGCGGGCGCTTCTTCTACCTGGCGGACGATCAGTCCTGCTGCCGCTGAATGGTCCCGGATCTGGGCCTCGGTCACATCGTGCCCTGCAATTCCGACCTGCCAGAAATCGACCGCCGCTCCGAGTAGCTCGTCTTTGGAGGCCACGGCTGGCAAATCGCCCAGTTCATCCAGTTGGGCCGCCAGAGTCTGGCGACGGTCTTCGATGTCTTTTGGTGGCCTGCGGCGTTGGTAGGTGTCGTTCACGGGCGTCAGGCGTTGCGACAGGACAACGCGCCCGCCGGGCCGCAGGGCCCCTGCCCAGGCGGTGAAGACCGCGCTGCGGGCCTCATCCGGAATGAAGCTCAGGATGGAATGTCCAAAAATCGCATCCGCGTCGATCCCCGCCGGGATCTGGTCGAGGGTGCAGGCGAACTGGTCCACCGGAACTCCCATCGCCGCCCCATAAAGGCGCATCTGTTCGAGCGGTGTGCGGCAGCGATCGACGGCAGTGATCCGAACCGAAACACCTTTCCGCAGCGGCTCTTCGACGGCCAGCGCCATGATACCCGTATCTGCGCCACCAGACAGCAGGACATGCACATTGCCGCCGCGCGCGCATTCCATCGCCTGCCGGGCGAAAAACGGCTGTCCCGCAGGCAGGGCCCCGTCGCTTTCGACCAGTCGAACCATGCTCCACATCTTGTGATATGGTGCGCAGCGGTGATTGGCATCACACAGGGTTTCGGCCCAGTCAAAAGCAAACCGTGCAAGGGGGGCCAAGGGTTCCGTCATTTCCACTACTCTGCCTATTGTGCTTGCATTCCCACCAAGGGGACCGATACCAACTGCCTGACCTGCATCCAGACCCTTAGGTGTCTGACGACGCCATAACAAGAACAGAGACACATGTCGAAATCAGAATTGCCCGTTCTTGCCCTTGGCCTGCCGAACCTGCGCCGTGCACAATGGCGTGTCGACGCCGCGGGCAAGCCCAGCTTCAGTCTGCCCTGCCTTCTTCCCCTGCCGCCAGAGACCGATCGCCGGTTAAAGGGGGCAGCGCGTGAGTATTGGTTCCCGGTATCGCCCGATGCCCCGCCCTTCGCTGAAAAGGCGGCGATCAACATGTGCGCGGACTACGACCTTTATTCTGACGCCTTGTATGACATGTCGCGCACGGCCCGAACCGACATTCGCATTTTCAATCACCCCGATGCGATGGCCCGGTGCCGGATCGAAACGATGTCCGCGATTCTGGGCGATATTCCGGGCCTGATCGTGCCGCGCACGCTTCGGTTCAAGGCGCGCCACCTGCGAGACTTCCGCAAGGTGTTCGACGAGACCGGTTTCAAATACCCGGTCGTGCTGCGCAACGGCACCAGCATTTCCGAACGGGACGGGGTCCTGATCCTGTCTGCCGATCACTGGGATCGCGCGGACAGACTGGGTTGGTGGCGAAACGGCTGGGTAACGATGACCCAACTGGACACTGCCGATCTAGCCCAGTTCCAAAGGCTGCGGGTCTGCATTTTCGGACGCAAGATGCAAACCCTTGCCTATCAGTTTTCCTATGGATCAACGACCATGGCGTCGGGTCTGAACATGCCGGAAGGCCCCGATCAGAATAACCTGATGCGCATATTGAAGACGATCGGCGCACGGATACCCCTGGATTTCTGGACTTTCGATCTGACGTTCAAGGACAATGGCCGCGCCCAGTTCGAACAGCTTTGGGTCGGCCTGCCCCCGCGTGTCGCCCAGCCGGGGAAAAAGGGGCAGACCATGCATGCGCTGATGTGGTCCCAGGTAGGGCCGCAACTGGACGCGCTTTTGACCGATCCGGACCAGTGGCGGGGCTATGTGCCCCCGAAACCTGTTCTACAATGACACGGACCACGAAAATGCCTTCGACCGCCAAGCCCGGACTGATCTTTCGCGCCATCCCCGATGACGGAACGGCAGGGCTGGGGTATTCCCGGCGGGGCCAACCCGAATACCGGCAACGCAATGTGATGGGGTTGCCAAAGGACGCACAATCGGTGCTGTCGCCCTGTGCCGTCGATTACTGGTATCCCGGCGATGACGTCCCGCACGGGATCGAATGGGTCGTCAACACCTGCACGGATGCCGACAGTTTCGGCCGCGCATTGGACTGGCTGGAAGATAAATTCGGGACCGTGCCCATCTTCAACCACCCTAAAGGGATCCGCGCCACCGTGCGCGACCGGGTCCCTGCCCTACTGGGCGGCATTCCCGACCTGACCGTACCAAAGACGATCCGGACCCGGTTCCGGACCGTGGCCGAACTTGAACAGGTGTTTGCGGACAACGGGTTTGCCTTCCCTGTGCTGATCCGCCCGGTCGAGTTGCAGGGCGGTGTCGGCCTGTTGCGGATCGACGGGCCGCAAGACTGGGAAGACGCGCTTTATACGCGGTTTCACGGACAGGAACACTTCATGACCCAATTCGTGGAATCGGCAACCGACGCGGGGGAATACCGGAAACTGCGGGTGGCCTTCGTCGGGGGGCAACCCTACCTGCGGCATATCAAGGTCGGGCCGTCATGGATGGTCCATAACACCCCGTCCGATATCGCAAACGATTTTGAAGCCACCCGTGAATTGCCAATGATCGACGCCCTGCGCGGGGATACACGTCTGGTGGCCATCTGCGACCAGATCGGCCAGCGTGTCCCCTTGGACCTGTTTGCCGCCGATATCGGGATCAATCCGGGGTCCGGGCAGTTCGTTCTGTTCGAAGCAAATGCGTCGGTTTCGGTCTTCTTTCCCGAACGCGAAAACGAAACGCCAGAACGGTTGCTGCGCAGGGACCTGTTGCAGGCCCCGGCCGAAGCTGCGTTCGTCGATCTTCTGCAACGTCCCGACCAATGGCGTAGACCGGCCTGATCGCCGGCTGACCGTGATTAGGTCCGCCGGCATCGGCAAGATTGCCCCCCATCTGACCGGGGGATAATTGCCGATCACTGAATCATGCCAAGGCATCCACCTTCAGGACCGTGGCAAGCCCGCCTTGTGACGACCCGCCGACGAAGATGTCAAATGTGGTCGGTTCCTGCACCCATCCGCGTGTTGCGCTGCTCCAGTACCGCAGGCGGTCGGGGGTCAGCGGAAAGGTCACGCTGCGGGTCTCGCCGGGCGCCAGCGCGATCCGGTTGAACCCTTTCAGTTCCCGCACCGGCCGGGCTGCGGTTCCATACCGTTGATGGATATAAAGCTGCACCACCTCTTCCGCAGCCCGAACCCCGGTGTTGGTCACATCCACCGACACCTCTACACTTTGTCCGACGGCAATGCAGTCCGAAGACAGTCGTAGGTTGGCATAGTCAAAACTTGAATAACTCAGCCCGAACCCGAACGGATAAAGCGGACCGTTGGGTTCGTTCCAATAGCGCATTTCGGTTTCTTCGGGCTTGAACGACCGAAGATGCGCATAGGGCAACGGGATCTGCCCGATGTTGCGCGGCCAGTTGTAGGGCAGTTTTCCCCCGGGCACGGCATCCCCAAACAGCAGGTTCGCCGTTGCTTCTCCGCCGCGCGTGCCGGGATACCAGATCATCATCTGTGCCGTCGGCTGCGCGCCTTTGAAGTCCAACGGCCGGCCCGTCATGACCAGCAGGACCGTCGGGGTGCCGGTGGCCAGAACCGCATCCAGAAGTTCCTGTTGCCGCCCGGGCAGGTCGAGCGTGGACCGCGAGGCATGTTCCCCGATCATGACCTCCGCCTCGCCCAGCACCAGAACGGCAACCTCTGCCTCTTGGGCAAGGGCGACCGACCGGGCGATCTCGGCATCGTCGTCCACCTCGATCACGGGGGTCGGCGGCAGGAACGGATTTTCAAAGATCGACGGATGCAGGCGCTTTGGCACCGAAACACCGACTGAATGATCAACCCGGGTTCCATTGCCGACAGCGGCGCGAATCCCCGCCAGAACGGTCACGGTTTCACTGTCGTCCTGACGGAATATCCACGGGCCCGATGTATCGCGAGCGGCATCCGCGAAGGGGCCGATCACCGCGATAGATCCGATATCCCGCGACAGGGGCAGCAACCCGCCTTCGTTCCGCAACAGGACCGCAGACCGTTCCGCGGCCCGAAGGGCCACATCCCCATGCGCGGCCGTGGCAAGGGTTCGCTCTGACGCCGCGACATCGACAAAGGGCGCGTCGAACAGCCCCATTCGGAATTTCATGGTCAGGACACGGGCCACCGCTTCGTCCAGCCGGTCCATGGTAATCCGGCCCGAAGCCAGCGCATCGGGAAGGCTGCGAAAGGCCGCGTCGCCGCCAAAGGGCGGGGCCATTTCCATATCGACCCCGGCGTTCAGGGCCCGCACTGCCGCATCGGGGCGGTCCATGGCGAAATGGTGGGTTTCAAGGTCCGCCGCCGCGCCCGCATCGGTGACGACAAAACCGTCAAACCCCCATTCAGCGCGCAAGACATCTGTCAGCAACCATTTGTTGCCAGATGCCGGAACGCCGTTGAGGCCCATATAGGCGCTCATGATATTGCCCGCCCCCGCCTCGATCGCGGCCTTGAAAGGCGGAAAATGAATGTTCCAAAGCTCGCTGTCGGACAGATCGACCTCGTCATAGTCGCGCCCGCCCAGAGACGCGCCATAGCCCGCGAAATGCTTTGGCCCGGCGATCACCCGGTCCGGGGCACCGATCCTGTCGCCCTGAAATCCGCGCACCTGCGCCGCCGCCATGGCCGACCCCAGAAAGGGGTCTTCGCCCGCGCCTTCGATCATCCGGCCCCAGCGCGGATCGCGCGCAATATCGACCATCGGCGCAAAGGCCCAGTGCAGTCCGATGGACCGCGCCTCTTTCGCGGCAATGGCCTGACAATCCTCGGCCAGAGAAGGATCCCAGCTGGCCGCTAATGCAAGGGGCACCGGCATGGCCGTCCGAAACCCGTGGATTACGTCATAGGCGAACAGCAACGGGATCCCCAACCGCGATTCTTCGACCGCGATATGCTGCAGGCGGTCGATTTCGGCCGCGTCAGACACGAACAGAAGCGACCCGGCGCGCCCTGCACGCACCTCGGTTTCGACATTTTCCAATTCCTCGGTCACGCCCGGAAAGGTGAAATACTGGGTCAGCTGGCCCGCTTTCTCCTCGACCGTCATCCACGACATGAGATCGGCGACACGGGTCTGGATTTCGGTTTCAGTGGCTTGGGGGCTGGCCATTGGCTTTCTCCGGTTTGACGGGTCTATACCGTCTGTGGCGCGGCCGGACAGGCATGGCAATCGGTTTCTTCGCAAACGTGCGCCGCAACTGGATATCGGTCCCGCCCCGTTCATCGAGGCATCAATACATCCTGCCGCGTAAAGAAGCTCCTTTGGAGTGCAGCCTAAAACAGGAGGTTCAGACGCGACGCTCGTTTGGTCGAACAATACCGGCGGCAATGGTGATCCCTAGGGTCAGGGTTGGCCCAGACGGCCCACGCGGCGCATGAACGACACCATTGCCGGTTCGTCGGGGGCCCGGCCGGTAAAGCCTTTCAGATATGCGGACACGCGCGCCAGCCTGTCGCCCATTGGTTCACGGACATCCAGCGCATGGTATCCAAGCTGCATGAAGTAAAGAATGCGCGCCCGTGCGTCCGCCTCCTCCGGGGTAAACCCGTAGCGAGAGAACATGTCGGTCACCGCGCGCAGCCGTGCGGCATCTGCAGCGTCGACGCGGCACCGCAGGGCCTCGTCCCGTCTGGCCCATTCACGCACGGCGAAATCCAGCCCGGTATCAAAGTAATCCGGATCGACGAAACACAGGAAAAAATTGCAGACGCCTTCGGTTATATTGGCCGCTTGCAACCCGCATTGGTCGATGATCGAGGCGCTGTTGCGCGCCTCCCATTCTGTCAATAGCGCCCGAAGCAGATCGTCACGGTCACGGAAATACCAATAGAAACTGGATCGCGACACTCCCATCCGTTCGGCCAGTTTCATGATCTTGACCTGTGCCACGCCGTCCCGGACCAGCGTATCGCGGGCCTACGAAAGCCAATCGTCGCGCGTCACTTTGACGTGGCCGCCAAGGGGTTCGCGGTTCGGATCGTCCCGGTGCAGCAGCGGCGGTTCATCGTGCATGGATCGCCCCCCTCTCAGCTCTCGGGCGGGGCGCCGCCTTCGGCGCTGCGCGTTTCGATGAAAGCGCGCAGCGCCTCCAACCGGTCGGGCGGGGTGAAGGCCTGCCGCGGAGCGTCAAGGATACGTTCCCAGACGGCGGTGGCACGGGTCGAGGCATCCTGTGCGCCGCGCTCGGTCCAGGTGCCGAAATTGGCATAGTCATGGACGATCGGCTGGTAAAATTCGGTCGTATAGCGGTCCATCGTTTGTGGCGCGGCAAAGAAGTGCCCGGACGGGGCGACCTGCGACAGCGCATTGGCCAGGCCAATCTCGTCCTTGCCCGCCCTTGCCCCTGCACATAGTTCGGCCACCATATTGAGCACCTCGACATCCGTCACGATCTTTTCATAGCTGACCGACAGACCGCCTTCGAGCCATCCCGCCGAATGAATGATCACCGTCGCGCCGGACAGCAGGCAACCCCACAGCCCAAGCTGGTTTTCATTGGCCGCCTGGACATCATTGAGGTTCGACGCCGACCCCGCCGCCGACCGCCATGGCAAGCCCAGCATCCGCGCCATTTGGCCTGCCGCCAGAGATGCCTGAAAATGCGAGGGGGTACCAAAGGCGGGGGCGCCGGATTTCATATCGACGTTCGATGTAAAGGTGCCATAGCAGACCGGCGCGCCGGGTTTCACCATCTGCGTCAGGGTGATCGCGGCAAGGCATTCGGCGTGGCTGAGGGTGATTGCCCCCGCCACGGTGATCGGCGCCATGGCGCCCATCAGGGTGAACGGCGTGACAATGGACAACTGCCCGGCGCGGGCAAAGTCGATCAGCCCTTGCGCCATCGGAATATCAAGGCACCGGGGCGAATTGGTGTTGATGATCGTGTAGGTGTGCACCCCTTCCGTGAATTCCTTGTCCGTCAGACCCCGCGCGATCCTGAGCATTTCGAAATTGTCGCGCGTCTGCGGGGTGCCACGGGCGAAGAGAAACGGGAACTTGTCCGTGTTCTCCATCTGGCAAAGGGTCGTGAAGTAGTGGCGCAGATGGGTCGGCACATCCTGTGGCTCGACCGAGGGAGACATCATCTGAAACACGTCGAAATGATGCGCGATCCGGGTGTAGTCTTCGAAATCATTTCCAGAACCGGGGCGACGGCCGCGTTTCAGGTCGGTCGCGTGAGGTGCGCCCGCGCCGGGTTGAAAGGCCAGCGCACCCAGTTCAAGCACCACGTCACGATGCGCGGCCCCAGCGCGGCAATGGATCGACCTGGGCGCCGTTGAAAGGGCCGCCTCCACGATCTCGCGCCCCAGAAAGACCATCTCGCCCTCGACCCGGGCGCCAGCGGCGGCGTAGATTTTGCGTGCCTCGGGCAGCAATACCTTCATGCCAAGGTCTTCCAGCATCCGAAGCGCGGTCTGGTGCATGTTCGCCGCCTCGTCATCGGAAAAGACCGACATGACGGGGAATGGATTGCGCAACTCCCGGTAATTCACCTTCCGTTGCGATTGGGGGTCCGTCGCCGACTTGCGGCCACGGCGCCGGGAAGTGCGCTCTTGTGTCATGGGTGGTCCTGTAGGGGGTGAAACCGGCACAATTGCCGCGTGATATTGTCGAAGTTGGCGTTGACGCCCAGCACGGGCGCTGCTGTCAGGTCTATCTGGCGCGTCCGGGTCACGATTGCATGGGCTGCAACGCGGGCCTCCATCCGCGCCAGCGCCGAACCCAGGCACATGTGCGCCCCCTGCCCGAATGCGATATGGCGATTTGGGCCGCGGTCCGGGCGGAACTGGTCGGGGGCGTCAAAGACGCGCGGATCGCGGTTTGCCGAGGTCAACCAGACGACAACGCGCCCGCCCCGTGGGATCGTGACGCCGTGCAGGTCCACATCCTCCAATGCAAAACGGTCGACATTGCGGATCGAATTGCGCATGCGCAGCGTCTCTTCAATCGCGCCGTCGACAAAGGTCGGATCAGCACGCAGCCGGGCGGCCTGATCCGGAAATGCATCCAGCAGCCGCACGAAGTTGGTAATCAGGTTCGTGGTGGTTTCATTTCCAGCCAGAAGCAAGAGCATGGCCATCGACAAAAGCTCGTCTTCGGTCAGCCGCTCTTCCTCAGGGCCCGCCGCACGTAGCGCGGAAAACAACGCATCCCCACGCCAATCCGGGCGGGACAGGAAATCGCGGAAGTAGGCTGTCATTTCCGCGGCCGCCCGCCGCCCCCTTTCGGCCAGCGCGGGATCCATTTCGGCCAGCCAGGTCACTGCGCCCGAATTGTCGCCCAAGACAGCGGTCCATCTTCGTATTTGTGCCATGTCTTCGCGTGGAAGGCCCAGCATGTCGCAAATCATGGCGGTGGTGACGGGTGCGGCGAAATCTTCGACCAGGTCGAATTCCGCGCCGGACAGCGCCATCTTCATCCTCTCGTCCACGACCGCCTGCAAGACCGGGCGCAGGCCCTCGATCGACTTGGCCATGAAGGCGCGGTTCGCAATCATCCGCAAGCGTCGGTGTCGTTCGCCCGAGGCCGAGATCATGTTGTTGAACAGGAAAGCAAGGTTCGCATCCGCCAGATCGCCGCCGCCCTGCATGGACCTGTCAGAGGAAAACAGATCAGGCGATAGCAAGACCTGTCGCGCGTCGTCGTAGCGAAAGACATGCCAGCTTTCGGTCAGGCCGGGGGCCAGGTGGTAGATCGGATGCGCCTCTCGCATGTGCGCAAGGATCGGGTATGGATCGGCGCGAAACCGATCGCTTGTCAGCGCATTGAAGTCTTCGACATGTCCCATGCCTAGCCCCGCATCGCCATGCCGTTCGGATCGTAGGGGGACGGCGCGATCACCGTCGCCGCCCTTTCGACCCCGACCACATGAACCGCCAGTGCCGTTCCAACGGCAGCCGCGCTACGGTCGACCATGGCCATGGCCAGCGATTTTCCAAGGGTGTGGCCATAGCCGCCCGAGGTCACGAAACCGACCAGAGCCCCATCTTGCCAGACCGGTTCATAGCCGCTGGCATCCGCATCGCCATCGGCCACCTCCAAGGTCACCAGAACCTGCGCCGACGGGCTGTCGCGTTCGGCCAATGCTGCGTCCTTGCCGATGAAATCCTTGTCCCAATCAATCCAGCGATCCATGCCGGTCTGTCCCGCCGTGTAGCCTTGGGTGAATTCCGCCGACCAGATGCCAAAGCTTTTTTCCAGTCGCAGCGACAGTAGCGCGTTGAAGCCGTATTCGCGAATTCCCTGATCCGCGCCGGCCTCCAGAAGCAGCCGTCGTAGCCCGATATGGTCAGCCGCGTTGCAATGGATTTCATAACCCAACTCGCCCGCCACGGACAGCCGCCCGACCTTGCACCGGTAAAGACCGATATCGAAACTACCGCAGCCCAGGAAGGGCAGGCCCACCGGTCCGTCACTCAGCTTTTCGATCACCGCGCGGGATTTCGGCCCCGACAGGGAAAACCCGACAATTGCATCTGACACATCTCTGATGCGCACATCCGCACCCATATGATCCTCGAACCAGCGCATGTGCCATTCGCGCAGGTAATAGCTGCCCATGATCCACCAGGTTCCATCGCCCCAGTTGAAGACGGTCAGATCCCCCTTCAGCTTGCCGGTTTCGGACAGCATCGGCGCAAGGCGCGCGCGTCCGGGCGCAGGCAGTTTCGACGCCATCAGGTGGTCGAGCCAGGCCGCTGCCCCTGCCCCCGTCACCTCGAACCGTGAAAAACCAGAGATGTCCAGCAAACCCACTGGAATAGCCCCCTGAAAGTGGTCCACCAACTGGGATAGTTTGTCCCGCAAATTGGAGGATCAGCGATGGCTGGGA
>NZ_JAYKKJ010000014.1:0-20580 GCF_035969385.1 Marivivens marinus
CCCAGCCATCGCTGATCCTCCAATTTGCGGGACAAACTATCCCAGTTGGTGGACCACTTTCAGGGGGCTATTCCATCGGCCCCCGGCCAAATCTTTTTGCCTCGGAGTCCTTTCACCAGTCTTACAGGTCCCGGCAAACCGGCACTGTCCGATTGTTGAAAATGTGCGGATATCCGGCCACGTCGCGGACCGCCCCCCGGAAACGAAGGCTTAACCCGACACAGGTAACGATGCGGCATGATCATCTGCCACAGCCGCCGCTTTATCTATTTTTCCAACCCGTTTTGCGGGTCCGGTCGGGTTCGGGACCTGCTGGAACCATGGAACGAGGAACCAATTGTCGCCTTCGACCAAAGGATACCTGAAAGACCGTTCTATACCCACATGTCCCCGACCGAGGCGGAATGGACCTTTGACGCACTTGGGTTGAACTTTGGGGACTACCGCCGGATTACGAGCCTGCGCAGCCCCTTTGAACGTCTTCCGGAGGTCTATGAAGAGATTGAACGAACAGACCCGATCTGGCGCATGCGAAAGCGGTCTGGCGTCGGCATCCCCTCGTTTGAAAGCTGGCTGGCGCGGACGCGGCCAGATGGTCGAGGCGCAGGCGGGCGGCCCCATCAGCGCTGGCGCCGTTTCGGAACATGGTCGGCAGAACAGTGGTGTGCGGGCAGGATTACGCAAGTCTTATGCTGTCACCGGATGAACGACGATATCAGCACCCTTCTAAAGAATCTCGGGGTCGCCCCGTCCAAACCACTTCCTCCCGGGTGTGACGCCGATAACGAACAAGGGCACGGGCTCTTGACCCCGCAGTCCTTAGCGATGATTTGCGAAAGATACGGCCCCGAAATCGAAGAGTATGGGTTCAAACCACCCGATCTTCAGATAGCGGCCTAGTCCATCCGCCCGGTTGAATTGCCATGCGATACCTGAGCAAAGTTGATGGATCATCAAGAAGAAAGCCATCTGCGCAGGTCGTAAAATCGACCAAGGCGGTGGACGAGGCCCAATTCAGGACAGGGTGACGCCCGCCGACACCATGCCGTTTTGTGCTGCCTCGAGCGATCCATCCAAATCAATTGCCCGGCACAGGTCCAGCCGGACCGTGACATCAAAGCCAAGGCGCGCCGCATCGACGGCCGAATAATTCACGCAGAAATCCGTCGCCAACCCGACCATCGTCAAAGTGTCGATGCCTCGCGTGCGCAGATATCCGTCCAGTCCGGTAGGTGTGGTCTGGTCGTTTTCGAAGAACGCAGAGTAGCTGTCGATCGCTGGGTTGAACCCTTTGCGGATGATCAGGTTTCCGTCGGTTCGCAGATCCGGGTGAAACGCCGCGCCCGCTGTTCCCTGAATGCAGTGGTCCGGCCAAAGAACCTGCGGCCCATAAGGCATCTGAGTCAGCTCCATCGGCGCCTTGCCCGGATGCGAAGACGCGAAAGACGAATGGGCCGCCGGGTGCCAATCCTGGGTCAGGATGACCGTGTCGAACTGATCCATCAGACGGTTGATCCCCGCCACGATTTCGTCCCCGCCCGGCACGGCCAGTGCACCGCCGGGGCAAAAGTCGTTCTGGACGTCGATCACGATTAGCGCCTGCGCCATGGCTACCTCCTGCTGGTCGCCCTATCGGTAGGGATTGCAGGTCCGGCGGTCAACCTGACACGCCTTGCCCAACTCTTGGGGCAGGCGTATTGAACGGACATGTATACCGTTGCCGCCCTCTATCACTTCACCCCGTTTGATGATCCTGCCGCCCTGCGCGGCCCGCTCCTGTCCCTGTGCGAGGCGGAAGGGGTGACAGGTTCTTTGCTTTTGGCGCGCGAAGGGATCAACGGAACGATTGCAGGCAGCCGTTCGGGAATCGATGCTGTCCTTGCCCATGTCCGCGCCCTGCCCGGTTGCACCGATCTGGAGTGGAAGGAAAGCACCGCCACCGATCAACCCTTTGGCCGGATGAAGGTACGGCTGAAGAAAGAAATCGTGACGATGGGTCAGCCCGACGTGGACCCGCGTGCCGCTGTGGGTCACTACGTCGCGCCACAGGACTGGAACGCGTTGATCAGCGCGCCGGACGTTGCCGTGATCGACACCCGCAACGACTACGAAGTGGGGATCGGCACCTTCCGTGGGGCCATCGACCCCAAGACCGAAAGCTTCCGCGACTTCCCCGCCTGGTGGGAGGCGAACAAGGACCGGTTCCACAACAAGCGCATCGCCATGTTCTGCACCGGCGGCATCCGCTGCGAGAAATCCACCAACTACCTCATGTCGCAGGGGGTCGAAGATGTGTTCCACCTCAAGGGTGGCATTCTGAAATATCTGGAAGACGTGCCTGAGGAAGACAGCCTGTGGGACGGAGAGTGTTTCGTATTCGACGGGCGCGTGTCGGTCGGGCACGGGCTAAAGGAAGGTCCGCACGAGCTGTGCCATGCCTGCCGCCGCCCGCTGCTGCCCGAAGACAAGACCCGGCCCGAGTTCGAAGAGGGCGTGTCCTGTCACCAATGCGCCGATCAGACCAGCGAGGCCGACAAGGTCCGGTTCCGCGAAAGGCAGAAGCAGATTGCATTGGCCAAGGCGCGCGGTGAACGCCACCTTGGCCGCCGGTCCGCATGACAAACGCCCCGAGGATCGTTCTTGCCCTGATGGTCGGCGCCGCCGCCGGCTGGACCGCGAACCGCCTTGGGATGCCCCTGCCTTGGATGCTGGGGCCGATGATCGCCAATACCCTGCTGTCGATCCTCAAGGCCCCTGTCGCGGCACCTGCCGGTCTGCGACCTTTCGTGATCCCGGTGATCGGCGTGCTGCTTGGCTCGACGATCAGTGCCGAGATCCTTGGCCGGTTGGGGGAATGGGCTCTGACCGTGGCGGTGATGCTGCCCTTCCTCGCCGTCGCAGCGGCTGGGTCCTACCTCGTCTATCGCCGGATCGGGGGATATGACCCGGTCACGGCCTACTTCTCGGCCATGCCGGGTGGGTTGAACGAAATGCTGATCATGGGCGCGGCCTCTGGCGGGGTGGAAAAGCGGATCGCCCTGGCCCACGCCAGCCGCATCCTTGTCGTGATCAGCTTTGTCGGGCTGTTCTACGGTCTGGTGCTGGATGTCCGGTCGTCCAGCGGTGCGGCACGAGGTTGGGTCGCTCTGTCCACATTGTCGCCACAGGATTGGGCGTGGCTCGGCGGCTGCGCACTTGTCGGCATTCCCGTCGGTCGGTTTCTTCGACTGCCCGCACCCGTCATGTTGGGCCCAATGCTCCTTAGCGGGATCGCGCATCTGTTGTATCTGGTCGAGGTCGCGCCGCCATCGCTACTGGTCATCGCCGCACAGATCGTTCTGGGAACGGTGATCGGCTGTCGGTTCCTGGGCGCATCCGCCCGGGAAATCGGTCGCGATATCTGGTTGGGGCTTTGGTCGTCCTCGGCGATGTTGCTGGTAGCGGTCGGGTTCGCCTTTGTCACCGCGACCCTGACCGAAACGCCCGTTTCACAGGTGTTCCTTGCCTATAGCCCCGGCGGCCTGACGGAAATGTCGCTCTTGGCGCTCGCGATGGGGCAGGACGTCGCCTATGTTTCGATCATGCACCTGTTGCGCATCCTGATCGTGATCGTCGCAGCGCCAATGGTGTTCCGGCGCAGGTAGACCCCGCGCCGGATTCCGGATCAGAAATCGAGGTGTTCGACGCTCAGCGCATTTTGCTGGATGAACTCGCGGCGCGGCTCGACAACATCGCCCATCAGCTTGGTGAACAGATCATCCGCCTCGGCCACATCGTCGATCTTGACCTGCAACAGGGTCCGCGCGTCGGGGTCCAGCGTAGTTTCCCACAACTGCTCCGGGTTCATCTCGCCCAGACCCTTGTAGCGTTGCAGCGACAGGCCCCGTTCCCCTTCTTCAAGGATCGCCTGAAGCAGGTCGAGGGGGCCATAGATCAGCTGACTGCGGTCTTTCCGGACGAGGGTGGCAGGCAGGTCATAGACCTCTTGCAGGGACTTGGTGAAGCTGCCGGTGCGGCGCGCCTCGCCTGACCGCAGCATCGGACCGTCCAGCGTGCGCACCTCTTCCACGCCGCGCAGGATACGGGCCAAACGGATACCATGATCCTGAGTGATCCGGCCGGTCCAGCCCCGTTCGTATTCCAGCGCGATCAGGTCAAGCCGCCGGGCGACCTTGTCGGCCACGCCCTGAAGGTCGGCATCGACTGCGCCCGGCACGAAGGCCCCGGCAATCGCCGCCTGTTCGAGGATGTGCCGGGGATAATGGGTCGGGAAGGCATCCAGCATCCGCTTGAGGCTGCGTGCCTCGTCCACGACACGGCGCAGGTCCGCACCCGCCATTTCGGACCCGGAACCAAGACGCAACACCGCGCCGTCAACGCCCTGATCAATCAAGTAGTCCTCAAGCGCGGTCTGGTCCTTCAAATAGACTTCGGACTTGCCACGGCTGACCTTGTACAGCGGCGGTTGCGCGATATAGAGGTAGCCCCCTTCGATCAGTTCCGGCATCTGCCGGAAGAAGAAGGTCAGCAAAAGGGTACGGATGTGCGCCCCGTCCACGTCGGCGTCGGTCATGATGACGATCTTGTGGTAACGCAGCTTCTCGATGTTGAATTCGTCGCGTCCGATGCCGGTGCCCAGCGCCATGACAAGGTTGCCAATTTCCTGGCTGGACAGCATCTTGTCGAACCGGGCGCGTTCAACGTTCAGGATCTTGCCGCGCAGGGGCAAGACCGCCTGCGTCCGCCTGTCCCGCCCGGTCTGGGCAGAGCCGCCGGCGCTGTCCCCCTCGACAAGGAAGACTTCGGTCTTTGACGGGTCTTTTTCCGAACAATCCTTCAGCTTGCCCGCAAGGAAATTCACGTCCATCGCCGTCTTACGGCGGGTCAATTCGCGTGCCTTCCGGGCGGCTTCGCGGGCCAATGCGGCCTCGATGATCTTGCCGACGATCTGCTTGGCCTCGTTCGGATTTTCCTCGAACCACTCCGACAGCTTTTCGCCCACAAGGTTTTCCACCGCCGGGCGCACCTCGGACGACACAAGCTTGTCCTTGGTCTGGCTGGAGAACTTCGGGTCGGGCACCTTGACCGACAGTACGCAGGTCAGGCCTTCGCGGGCATCATCGCCGGTAAAATTGACCTTCTCTTTCTTCGCGATGCCGCTGTCCTGCGCATATTTCGAAATGGTCCGGGTCAACGCCGCGCGGAAGCCCGCCATATGCGTGCCCCCGTCGCGCTGCGGGATGTTGTTCGTGAACGGCAGAACCGTTTCGTGGTAGGTGTCGTTCCACCACATCGCGACCTCGACCCCGATATCGTCACGTTCGCCGCTCATATGGATCGGCTCTGACATGATCGAAGTCTTCGACCGGTCCAGATACTTGACGAATTCCTTGACGCCGCCTTCGTAGAACAGCTCGGTCTTTAGGGCCTCGGCGGGGCGTTCGTCTTCAAGGATGATCCGCACACCGGAATTCAGGAACGCCAGTTCGCGCAGGCGCTTTTCCAGCGTCTCGAACGAATATTCGAGGTTCGAAAATGTACCGGTCGAGGCAAGGAATCGCACCTCGGTCCCGGTTTCACCATTCGCATCCCCGACTACGCGCAGATGTTCCGTCGTGTCGCCATGTTCAAACTTGGCGTAATGTTCTCTGCCATTGCGCCAGACGCGCAGTTCCAGCCAGACAGAGAGTGCGTTCACCACCGACACGCCCACGCCGTGAAGGCCGCCCGAAACCTTGTAGGAGTTGCTGTCGAATTTCCCTCCCGCGTGCAGCTGGGTCATGATGACCTCTGCCGCAGAAACGCCCTCTTCCTTGTGCATGTCGACGGGGATCCCGCGCCCGTTGTCGCGCACCGATACGCTGGAATCCGCGTGGATCTTTACATGGACATAGTCGGCATGACCGGCCAGCGCCTCGTCAATTCCGTTGTCCACGACTTCATAGACCATGTGGTGCAGACCCGACCCATCGTCGGTGTCGCCGATATACATGCCCGGGCGTTTGCGGACAGCTTCCAACCCCTTGAGAACCTTAATGGAATCGGCGCCGTATTCAGGCTGTTGCTGCTCGTTGTCGGACATGTCGCCTCACCTTGGTATTTGTCGCCAAAATATAGGGAATTGAGCGGGGGATGTCACGGCGAAACCCCCATATTTTGTGTCAGATCAGCGGGATAATCAGACCCACGCCGATCAGCAAAATCCCCGCCGTCATATTCATCCGATACAGCGCCGTTGGAGACTTCAAAAGCCGCCGACCACGATCCACGAACAGGGCCAGTGACAGGTTTCCGACCAGCGGCACGACGCAGGACACCGCGCAGATCGCGGCGATATCCCAGCCCGTCAGACGGGTCAGATCGAAGAAGCCTGGAAGCATCCCCATGTAAAACAGGATCGCCTTTGGATTGCCCGCGATTACCGCAAGGCCCGCAGCGAAACCGGCCCATCGTCCCGGACGGGTCAGGCGCCCGTTCTTGCCCAATGGCTCCCCAGCGGAGCGGATCACCAGCCAGCCCATGACGATGAAGGTGACACAGGCAACCCATTTCATCAGCGACAGGAAGTCGCCGTAGATCGACAGGATCCAGCTAACGCCCAGAATGGCGCAGAACGGCCAGATGACATCGCCGACAACAACGCCCAGTGCCAGCGGCCATGCTGCTCCGAACCCGCCAGACAAGGCGCGTGCGACAAGGGCCACCCAGACCGGACCGGGCGTTATGAACAGCAGGAATATCCCGAACGCGTAAAGCGCCAGATCGGCAGGGGCGATTGTCATTCCGACGCCTTAGAACTTTGTGCCCAGCATGTCGATATGGACCGTGTCGTCCCAGTCCATATTCCCCAACGGCAGCACCATCATGTCGTCAAGGTCGCCCGCCCTTTCACGCCGGACCACATCGCCGGTCCGCGCCCCGTAAAGTTCGACATAGGTAAACGGGTTCTTGGCCTCCCGAAACCCATGCCCTGCGTAGATCGGGCGACTTCCGAACAGGACAAAAAACTGCGCCCGGCTGACCCTCGCCTCGTCGATGGCGGCGGTCAGGAGACGTGTCGCAATCCCTTCGCCCCGGCGATCGGGGTCGGTTGCGACCTCTGCCAGCCCCACGATATCGACAAGTGCATCGCCCATCCGGATCGCGCGATAGGTCAGGGCCATATGCCCAATAATCTGCGGATCACGCAGGACAAGCCGCAGGTGATGGCGCTGTTGATGGAAGCTGCGCCCCCCGAAATCGGAGTCGCCAAAGGCCCGCGCCAGCAGTGCGGCGATCTCCGCCTCGTCCCCCGTCGATAGCCGCAATTCCTCGATCCGGTCGATCCGCGCGCCGGTCATGACAGGTGCTCCACGACGCTGCGCCCATCGTCGTCCCGAACTTCGACATGCTGCGCGCGCGCTCCTAGCTCTTCAAAAAGCTCGGCCCCGGTGCCGGTCATGAAGGCCTGCGCACCAAGCGCGCAAATCTCGTCATAGAGCGATGCGCGGCGGGCGGCATCGAGATGGGCCGCGACCTCGTCCAGAAGCAGGATCGGCGGAGCGCCGAAATCGCGGGCCAGCGCCCGCGCATTGGCAAGGATCAATGATATCAGCAGGGCCTTTTGTTCTCCGGTCGAACAGTCCCGCGCCGGAACCCCCTTGGCCCGAAACGCGGCGTCAAGGTCGGACCGGTGTGGTCCGATCAACGTGCGCCCGGCGACCAGATCGCGCGGGCGGCTGTCGGCCAGCGCCTGCCTCAACTCATCCGCCGTTTCCGGAATCATCCCGTCATCGGACTGCGCAATGCCCAGATCCGCAATCGGAAAGCTGGTTTCAGCGTCCTCTTGCCCCTCCATCAATTGCGCAATCGCCTGCACGCGCCCTGCATGGATCGCCGCACCGGCCTCGGCCATCTGGATCTCAAGCGCCGTGTACCAATGCGGATCGCGCACCATGTCCTTGAGTAGGCGGTTGCGTTCACGCATGGCCTTTTCGTAGGTCAGAACCTCATCGGCATGGCCGGGGTCAAAGCTCATGGTGGCGCGGTCAAGGAACCGCCGACGGCCCTCCGCACCCTCGATCCAGAGACGGTCCATCGACGGTACGAGCCACAACATCCGCCCAATGCGCCCCAAGGCCACCTGTGGCGCGGCCTTGCCATCAATCCGTACCTGCCGCGATGTGCCGGGTTCGGCCCAGGTTTCGATCTCATGCATCTGGTGCAGGGACCGCAGGTGCCCGGTGACCTTCCAGCCCAGCGCCTCTTGTTTGCGGATCAGATCCTCGGACTGGGCGCGGCGCACACCGCGGCCGGGCGACAGCATGGAGACCGCTTCGATCAGGTTTGTCTTGCCCGCCCCATTCGGCCCGTAAATCGCCACGGGCCGCCCATCCAGATCAAGCGCCGCGCGTTTGTGCGACCGAAAGTGCGACAGGGTCAGTTGGACAAGGAAAAGGCCGCTCATGATGGGCGGCCCTTGCCAAAGCTATCGATTTCACCCAACCCGATCACGGGGTCAGACGCGCATCGGCATCACGACATAGACCGCGCTGGTGTCGTTGCCTTCGCGCATCAGGGTCGGGTCGCCCGAAGAATTGAACAGGAACACCGCATTTTCGCGGTCCACCTGGCTGGCGATTTCAAGCAGGTATTTGGCGTTGAATCCAATCTCCAGCCGCTCGTCACCATAGGCGACAGCCAATTCTTCTTCTGCCGCGCCGCTATCGGGGGCATTGACCGACAGGATCAGGCGATCCTCATCAAGGCTCAGTTTAACCGCGCGGGACCGTTCGGACGACACGGTCGCCACTCGGTCCACGGCCTTTGCGAATTCTGCGGCATCGACCTCCAACCGGCGGGTGTTGCCGGTGGGGATGACGCGCGAATAGTCGGGGAAGGTCCCGTCGATTACCTTGGAGATCAGGGTGATGTCGGGCGTGGCAAAGCGCACCTTGGTTTCCGATACAGATACGGCAATTTGCGCTTCGTCGTCGTCCAGCAGCTTGCGCAGTTCGCCGACAGTCTTACGGGGCACGATCACTCCGGGCATCCCGTCCGCCCCGTCGGGCAGATCTGCATCGATCCGAGCCAGCCGGTGACCATCGGTCGCGACGCAGCGCAGCACCTTGCCGCCATCGGCCTCTGACACATGCATGTAGACGCCGTTGAGGTAGTAACGGGTTTCCTCGGTCGAGATCGCGAATTTCGACTTGTCGAACAACCGCCGCAGCATCGGCGCCGGGGCCGAGAAGTTGGTCTGGTAGTCCGAGGACGCCATGACCGGGAAATCTTCCTTGGGCAGCGTGGCGAGCGAGAAGTTGGACCGCCCCGCCTCGATCGTCAGGCGGCCGCTGGCGCCGTCTTCGGCAAGCGTGACAAGGGCACCATCGGGCAGCTTGCGCACGATCTCATTCAGTGTGACTGCCGCAACGGTGGTTGCACCGGCCCGTTCCACCTTGGCCGGGGCACGATCAACGACCTCGATATCAAGGTCGGTGGCGCGGAACTGGACGCTGTCACCTTCCGCTTCGATCAGGACGTTGGCGAGGATCGGAATCGTGTTCCGGCGTTCCACGACCGATTGGGCCTGTGCGACGGCCTTGAGGAGTACCGCGCGTTCAATACTGAATTTCATTTCCCTCGCTCCGCTGTCGTCGGGGTCACCTGACCGGGACGGAAAACCTATCCGTTTTCCGCCCGGGCTCAAGTGCTTTTGTCTGACTGTCTTTTACTGTCGCGGCAGCGTCAAGCTTCGAGCGCGCGGCGCAGCAGTTCCAGATCGTCCGCGATCTGGCTGTCTTTCATCGAAAGCTCTTCGATCCGCTTGACCCCATGCATGACCGTGGTGTGGTCACGCCCGCCAAACCGGCGGCCGATTTCGGGCAGCGACCGGCTGGTCAGCTGCTTGGCCAGATACATGGCAATCTGGCGCGGGCGGGCATAGGTCCGCAGCCGCTTGGGCCCGATCATGTCGGACAGACGGATGTTGAAGTGTTCCGACACCTTGCGCTGAATTTCCTCGACGGTGACCTTCCGGTCCGACGCCTTGAGGATGTCAGCAAGGCAGTCCTGCGTCAGTTCCAGCGTGATCTCGCGCCCGACAAGCGACGCGAAGGCGAACAGGCGGGTCAGCGCCCCTTCCAAAACGCGGACGTTGGTCGAAATCCGATGGGCGAGGAATTCCAGAACCCCATCGGCCATTTCCAGACCCGGATACTGCGAACGGTAAAGCTCTGCCTTGGTTTGCAGGACGCCCAGACGCAGTTCGTAATCGGTCGGGTGCAGATCAACGACGAGTCCACACTGAAGGCGCGACCGAATCCGGTCTTCCAGATCCTTGATTTCACCGGGCGCGCGGTCCGCAGAGATGATGATCTGCTTTTGGCCATCCACAAGTACGTTGAAGGTGTGGAAGAATTCCTCTTGGGTCGAATCCTTGCCGGCAATGAACTGCACGTCATCGACCATCAGCACATCGACCGACCGGAAGATCTGCTTGAAGTCCATCATCTTGCGTTCGCGCAGCGCGGTGATGAAGCGGTACATGAACTGCTCGGCGGACAGGTAGAGAACGTTCAGATGTGGCTGGCGCGACTGAAGCTCGTGGGCAATGGCGTGCATCAGGTGCGTCTTGCCAAGACCCACGCCACCATAAAGGAACAACGGGTTAAAGGTTACAGGCCCACCTTCGGCGACACGACGGGCGGCCGCATGGGCCAGCTCGTTCGGCTTGCCCACGACGAAGGTGTCGAAGGTAAAACGGGAATCAAGCGGGGAACCGGGCAGCTTGTCGTTGTCGACCGGTTCGGTCGAGTTCGCGGCGGGCCGGGCGGGAATGGCACGCGGCGCCGCACCATTCACCGAAAACCGCAGCCGCTTCACCTGCGACCCTGCTTGGTTCATCTGGTAGACAATCTGATCGCCAAAATGCTGCGAGACATAGTTGCCGATAAAGCTGGTGGGCACCGTGAAGGTGACGATCCCGTCGTCGAAGTCGGAAAAGACCAGCGGTTCGATCCAATTGGAAAAATTGCTGGTCCCAATGGCCTCGCGCAGCGTTTCGCGAACCCGTCCCCACTTCTCGTTCGTCATAATATTCCTGTCCCGTATCGCACTGTCACCGGCCTGTAACGGCAGCCCTTTTCCGGCACCCACACTTCCCCGACACAATGCAACGCCGACGCCACCGACAATATCGATGGCCAGCATTGCGGACCTGTATCATGTGTCCTCTCGGACTCCGTATCGGCAAACCAATACGGTCATCGGTCAAGGGGATCGGCGCAGCCTGCAAAACCGCAGGCGCTAAAGGTCCTAATTGCCGCGCAAGCACGACAGGATCACAGCCGCTCTGAAGCCCTCCCCCTGGTCCCCACCAGTGGTTTCATGCGTTGATCCGACCCGCGTTCCCCCAGGAACAATGTGAATCGCATGGGCAAGCTAGCAACTCGGCAAAGCCCCGTTCAACACAACAACGCGCTTGACTCGGAGGTTTGCGAAAAAGAATCTCCGCCCCCCTTTGTGACCATTGAAGAAATGGCCAGCCACTGTTGCAGGAAGAACAAAAAACGCGCCCCGGAGGGCGCGTTTGATTTGGTCATCTTGACGTGTCAGCTTCTGACAAGTCCAGCGCAGGAATCAGCCGAGCGCCTTCACGCGGGACGCCAGGCGCGACATTTTGCGCGACGCGGTGTTCTTGTGAACGACGCCTTTGGTGACACCGCGCATCAGTTCCGGCTGGGCGGCGCGCAGGGCAGCGGCCGCAGCGGCCTGATCGCCCGAAGCGATCGCTTCTTCGACTTTGCGCAGGTAGGTGCGGATGCGCGAACGGCGGGCTTTGTTAACAGCAAAGCGGCGTTCGTTCTGGCGGGCGCGTTTCTTCGCCTGAGGAGAGTTAGCCATGTTTCTTTCCCTTCGTCGGGTCAATTGATGTTCAATAGCGCAAGTGGCCCGACCGGGTTTTCTACCGGCTGATTCCGGCCAAGGCGGGCCTCACACGCATGTATGGCGGCGCTCATACGCAGAAAATGTCGGATTGGGAAGCCCTTTCGACCGATTTCCGGTCTAGCTTCGCGTCGAAACCGAGAAAAGGAGAGCCCTAATGCAACACTTATCCAACCCGATGCGCGGTAAAGGGCTGTCCGTACCGGTGGGGGCGCCCGCTCCGTCCACAGATGCCGCTGCGCCTGCCGCACTGCTGCGCCAATGCCCTGCCCACGCGGATACGCCTTTGGTCCCTGCCCGGGAAATCGCCAAGACCCTTGGTGCGAAATCTGTCTGGGTGAAGGATGAACGGGGCCGCATGGGCCTTGGCAGTTTCAAGGCTCTGGGCGCGGCCTATGTTATCGCGTGCGACGCGGTTGAAACCGGGGCAAAGGATCTGACAACCGCCCTGACCGGGCGCACCTATATCACCGCAAGTGCCGGAAATCATGGGATGTCTGTTGCCGCCGGGGCGCGGGTCTTCGGGGCAAATGCCATCGTGCATATCGCCGAAACGGTCCCTGAAAGTTTTGCCGCCCGTCTGGCCGAAAAGGGGGCAGAGGTCGTCCGCGCCGGGGTAGACTACGAAGAAAGCATGGCCTTGGCCAAAGCATCCGCTGACGCGAACGGCCATATCCTACTGTCGGACAGTTCATGGCCCGGTTACATGGATCGTCCTTATCGTTTGATGGAAGGCTATCTTCAGATGGCGGCGGAGGCATTTGACCAGTCCCCCGAGCCGCCGACCCACATCTTCCTTCAGGCTGGCGTTGGTGGCCTTGCTGGCGCCGTAGCCGCACTTGCGCGCGCCCGGTTCGGGGGCACCCCTCGGATCGTGGTCGTCGAGCCAGAGGCCGCGCCTGCACTGTTCGAATCGATCAAGGCCGGAACCTTTGTCACCACCAGCGGGCCAGTGTCCGCGATGGGCCGGCTTGATTGCAAGGAGGCGTCCCTGATCGCCCTGACCGGCCTAGCCCGTGACGCGGATGATTTCGTGACGATCACCGAGGAGGAAGCGGCGGCCACCATGCCGCTCATGGCCGAAGCTGGCCTTGCCGGTTCTGAATCCGGGATCGCCGGGGTGGCCGGGGCCATTGCTGGGGCACGGGCGGTTGGCATCGGGCCGGAGTCCAATGTGCTGTTCTTCATGTCCGAAGGGGTCGCCTGATCATGCGTGGCTTTGGTCCGGACGAATACAAATCGCGGGTGGTCCGCGCGCAGACGCTGATGGCCGAAAATGGGCTCGCTGCCCTTTTGCTGACCACAGAGCCGGAGGTTCGATATTTCACAGGTTTCCTGACAAGGTTCTGGGAAAGCCCGACGCGACCCTGGTTTGTTGTGGTCCCTGCCACGGGCGATCCCATCGCCGTGATTCCCAGTATCGGAGGGCCGGTGATGGCTCGGACCTGGATCACGGACATCCGGACCTGGCGATCGCCGGATCTGACGGACGACGGGGTCAGCCTGTTGTCCGAGACGTTGGGGGAGATCGCGGGCGACGCTCCTGTCGGAATGCCAATGGGGCATGAGACCCACCTGCGGATGCCACTCGCCGACTACACCCGGCTGTCAAAGGCCGTTCGCCTTGTGTCGGACGAGGGAATCATGCGGTCGCTTCGGATGATCAAATCGGATGCGGAGATCGCCAAGATCGGAACCGCTTGCGAAATCGCCGGGCGAGCCTTTGCGCGGGTTCATGAATTCGCCCGCCCCGGCGTCCCCCTGTCAGAGGTCTTTCGCCGGTTCCAGATGACCTGTCTTGAGGAAGGCGCGGATTGGGTGCCTTACCTTGCCGGGGGGGCCGGGCCGATGGGCTATGACGATGTGATTTCCCCGGCCAGCGATACGCCACTGGCCACGGGCGATGTCCTGATGCTCGACACCGGGTTGGTGCATGACGGGTATTTCTGCGACTACGACCGCAATTTCGGCATCGGGACACCCGACCAACGGGTCCTCGACACCCACGCGCGGCTGATCGAGGCGACTCAGGCCGCGCATGAAGCGGCCCGCCCCGGCGCGACCGCCGCTGATCTGTTTCATGCGATGGACAAGATCCTGACCGGCGGCGCCGGCGGGTCCGATGCGGGGCGATACGGCCACGGGTTGGGGATGCAATTGACCGAATGGCCCTCGCTGATCCCCGATGACCACACCGTCCTGCAACCGGGCATGGTCCTGACGCTGGAACCGGGAATGACGATCCCGGGTGGCCAGTATCTGGTTCACGAAGAAAACATCGTGGTGCGCGATGGTGCCGCCGAACCGCTTTCCCGGTTTTCCGGCCCGGCCCTGACGGAGATCTGAGATGCATTTCGACTATGAACTGACCGACAAGCTGGGAACACGGGCCACCATCGGTCTTGTCACGCTACAATCGGACGAAACCATCGAACACGACATGCGCCGGATGCTGCCGCTTGACGGGGTCGCCTTCTACGTCAGCCGGGTGGAAAGCGCGCCGGAAGTGACCGAAGAAACGCTGGCGCGCATGGAAAGCCACCTGACCGGATCGGCGCGCCTGTTCCCGCTGCCCGCCGAATTTGACGCGGTCGGCTACGGCTGCACCTCGGGCACGTCTGTGATCGGGGCCGCGCGGGTGGCGGAAATGATCGTCGCGGGGTGCCGCACAGCCGCCGTGACCGAGCCGCTGTCGGCGCTGATCAGCGCCTGCGAACATCTGGGGGTCAAACGGCTGGCCTTTCTGTCGCCCTATGTCGAGGAGGTCAGCGCGACACTGCGCGCGGCGGTCAACAGGGCCGGGATAGAGACCCCGGTTTTCGGCAGCTTCAACGAAGAGAGCGAGGACGCCGTCGCGCGTATCGCGCCGCAGTCCATTATTGCCGCCGCCGAGGCATTGGCGGCCAAGGGCGGCTTTGACGCGCTGTTCATGTCCTGCACGAACCTGCGGACCCTGGACGTGATCGAGGAGATCGAGGACCGGATTGGGGTGCCCGTCCTGTCCAGCAACCAGGTGCTGGGATGGCACCTGTGCCGGTTGTCGGGGATTTCGATGGCAGGCAGGTTTGGCAGGCTGACCGCCTAGCGGTCGCGGAACTGCGCCTCGCGCTTTTCGAGGAAGGCCGCCATGCCCTCCTTCTGATCCTCGGTCGCGAACAGCGCATAGAACTGCGCCCGTTCGTAGGCCAGCCCCTCGCTCAGTGGCATCTCGTAGGACCTGTTGACCGCATCTTTCGCCGCGGCCAGCGCGACCAGCGACTTTTCGGTGATCTTTTCGGCGGCGGCCAGCGCCTCTTCCTTCAGCTTCTTGACTGGCACGACGCGGCTGACAAGGCCGCTGCGTTCTGCCTCGGCTGCTTCCATGAAGCGTCCGGTCAGATGCATGTCCATCGCCTTGGCCTTGCCTACGTAGCGCGGCAGCCGCTGGGTGCCGCCGATCCCGGCGATGACGCCAAGGTTGATCTCGGGCTGGCCGAATTTGGCATTTTCCGCCGCGATGATGAAATCGCACATCATCGCCAGTTCGCATCCCCCACCCAGCGCATAGCCGGACACGGCGGCGATGATCGGTTTGCGGGTATTGTTGAACCGCTCCGCCTCTGCCGCGAAAAACTTGTTCACATACATCTCGACAAAACTCTTGTCGGACATTTCGGAAATATCGGCCCCGGCGGCAAAGGCCTTTTCCGATCCGGTGATCACGATACAGCGGACCTTGTCGCTGCGGTCGGCCACTTCCAGCGCATCGCAAAGTTCGGTCAGCAGCTGGGAATTGAGCGCATTCAACGCGTCGGGACGGTTCAGGGTAATGGTCGAAATATAGTCCTGAACTTCGACGATGATGGTCTCATATGCCATTTGCGGGCCTCTGTTGACGTTCCACAGAACCCGATGCCTAGCAAATCCGGCGGGCCGATCAAGCTATCTTTGACATTGCGGGCAGGCGAAAGTTGAGCGTCCGGATTGCACGAATCGACGGATGGTCCCGGTGCAGTCCGGGGTCATGCAGGGCTGTCCCTCACGGTCGTAGACTTTGAAAACATGCTGGAAATAGCCCAACTCGCCATCAGCCTGCCGGTAGTCGCGCAGCGAGGATCCCCCCGCCTCAATCGCCTCGGTCAGAACCTCGCGAATGAGCGGGACGAGCGTGGCAACACGGGCTGCGGATATCTGCCCGGCCTTCCGTTTCGGGTTGATTCCCGCGCGAAACAGCACCTCGCAGACATAGATATTGCCAAGCCCCGAAACGATTCTCTGATCCAGCAGGGCGATCTTGATCGGGGTATTTCGCCCCTTCAGCCGCCCGATCAGGTAGGCCTCGTCGAAGGTATTTCCCAAAGGTTCCGGCCCAAGATCGCGCAAGAGCCAATGATCCTCCGATTGCGTCGTCGGCATCAGATCCATCGCGCCAAAGCGGCGGGCATCGTTGAACGTCACCCGCACGCCGCCGTCCATGTCAAAGACGACGTGGTCGTGTTTTTGCGGTTCGGGATGGCAGATCACGCCGACATCGTGGTGATAGGCCCCCAGTACTTGCCCGGAAATCAACATCCGGCCAGACATGCCGAGATGGATCAAGAGGGTCTCGTCGCTGTCGAGGTCGGCAAGGATATATTTGGACCGGCGGCGCAACGACAGGACCCGACGACCTGTCAAACGCTCCGCCATCCGGTCGGGGAACGGCCAGCGCAGATCCGGCCGGTTAACCGTCGCCTTTGTGATCACCCGACCTTCCATCGCGGGGACCAACCCGCGACGGACCGTCTCAACCTCTGGCAATTCCGGCATGCTGCACTTCCTTAGGGGCGGGGACCGGTGTATGCCCCTTTTCGGTGCCTATACTTGGGGCATGCGTGAAGGACCGCAAGTGCGATGACCCAGACCGACAAGACAACGACCCATTTCGGTTTCCAGACCGTGCCGGAGGGTGAAAAGGCGGGCCGTGTGCAGGGCGTCTTTACTTCGGTCGCGTCAAAATACGATGTGATGAACGATGTCATGTCGATGGGCATTCACCGGGTCTGGAAAGACGCGATGATGGATTGGCTGGCTCCGCGGCCGGGGCAACGGCTTCTCGACGTTGCGGGCGGCACCGGGGATATCTCGTTCAAGTTCCTTGGGCGGGCCGGGCACGGCCATGCCACCGTCCTAGACCTGACGGAGTCGATGCTGGTCGAGGGGCGCAAGCGGGCCGAAGCCGCGCAGATGGCTGACAGTCTTGATTGGGTGGTGGGCGATGCAATGGCCCTGCCCTTTCCCGACAACACCTTCGATGTCTACACGATCAGTTTCGGGATTCGGAACGTTACCCGCCCGCAAGAGGCCCTGAACGAAGCGTTTCGCGTCCTTCGCCCCGGTGGTCGCCTCATGGTTCTGGAGTTCAGCCAGATCCCCAACGACCTGATGCAAAAGGCCTACGACCTTTATTCCTTCAACGTGATCCCGCGCATGGGGCAGGCCATCGCAAATGACCGCGACAGCTACCAATACCTTGTGGAATCGATCCGCAAGTTCCCCGATCAGGACACCTTTCTGAACATGGTGCGGATCGCCGGATTCGAAAACGCAAAGTATCGCAACCTGTCGATGGGGATTGCCTGCCTGCATTCCGGCTGGAAAATCTGACATGCGCGGACCTCACAATATCTGGCGGCTGATCCGGACCGGCGCGACACTTGAACGGGCCGGGGCGATGAAGATCGTTTTGGACGCGTTCGAGGCAGGCCCGTTGCTGCGCTTCACCGCCCGGACGCTGGCCCTGCCCTTCCGCTGGCTCGGGTATCGGGGCGATCCGTCTCTGCCGCCCGCGACCCGCGCGTTGACCGCGCTTGGCCCGGCCTATATCAAGTTCGGCCAAATCCTGTCGACCCGACCAGATGTCGTGGGCGACGACATGGCCGCAGAATTGCGGCTCTTGCAGGACAAGCTTCCCTCTTTCCCGACCGCCATTGCGAAGGCCGAGGTCGCAAAGGAGCTTGGAATCGAGGTTGATACCGTGTTCTCCGATTTCTCGGAACCGGTCGCCGCGGCCTCGATCGCGCAAGTGCACAAGGCTGTCCTACGGGACACCGGGGCCGAAGTCGCGGTAAAGGTTCTTCGCCCGGGGATCGAACGCGCCTTCTACAAGGATATTGACGCCTTCTATTTCGCGGCAGGGATGGTCGAGCGACTGTCGCCCTCGTCGCGGCGCTTGCGCCCAATGGATGTGATCGAACATTTTGACGGGGTGGTGCGCGGAGAGCTGGACCTGCGGCTGGAAAGCTCTGGCGCATCCGAATTTGCCGCGAACACGGAAAAGGACGAAGGCTTTGCCGTCCCGCGCGTGAACTGGGACTTGTCCTCGCGGCGCGTCATGACCTTGGACTGGGTCGAAGGCGTCAATGCCGGGGACAACGCCGCGCTGGATGCGGCGGGCCACGACCGGACCAAACTGGGCGCACGGGTTCTTGAACTCTTTCTGTCCCACGCGCTGCGCGACGGGTTCTTTCACGCAGACATGCATCAGGGAAACCTGAAGGTTGCGGCAAACGGAGACATCGTCGCCTATGATTTCGGGATCATGGGGCGGATCGACGAATATACCCGCCGCGTGTATGCCGAAATCCTGTTCGGGTTCATCAAGCGCGACTACCACCGCGTGGCCGAGGTGCATTTCGAGGCGGGCTATGTTCCCGCCGATCAGGACGTGGATGAATTCGCGCGGGCGCTGCGCGCGGTGGGCGAACCGATCTTCGGGATGGATGCCAGCCGGATTTCCATGGCCCGTTTGCTGGCCTACCTGTTCGAAGTCACTGAACGTTTCGGAATGCAGACCCGGACCGAACTGATCCTGCTGCAACGCACCATGGTCGTCGTTGAAGGTGTCGCCCGGTCTATGGATCCGCACATCAACATCTGGCAGGTCGCCCGTCCCATCGTCGAACGCTATATCGCCGAAAGCATCGGGCCGCGCGCGGTTCTTCGCGATCTTGGCAGAACGCTGGTCGTCCTGTCCCGCTTCGGCCCGAAACTGCCCCACCTTGCAGAGGCCGCCCTGGTCCGACAGCTGAACCCGGAACCTGCGCCACAGATTGAACCGGACTGGTCGGGCCGGATCGGCTGGGCCGCGGTCGGCGCGGCGCTGACCCTTGGCGTCACCGCCTTGGCCTTCCTCGCGACGGGCTAGAAGAAGGCAGGATCACGCAGGGCCGACACGGACAGGGCGGAAACGGCAACGCCGCCTTCCAGCATGAGGATCGTTTCACCCCCCTCGGCGCGGACCTCCTGTACAGTGGAATACACCTCTGCTTGCTCCTGCATCAGAACCTCTCCACCGGCGATGCTGCGCACCTCGAAGGTATAGAGCCCCGGTGGAAACGGCGTGCCATCCGAAGACACGCCCGCCCATTCGACAGGCTCCGCCGAAACGGGGATCGTCAGGGTTTGCACGTCTTCCCCGGCGGCGTTGCGGACAACCAGCTCCACTGTATCGGCAATCGACGCCGGGTTCGGCGCAACCGTCACCGGCGACCCATCGAAGAATGCGGGTGCCACCGCGCGCGCCTCCTTGCCGACCCAGGCCGCCATTTCCGCCATCCCGCTACTTCCAAGTTGAAGGGCCATGGCCTGCAGCAGGTCATTGGTCAGCACCTGCTGCTCCACGCTGGAAAAGGTTGCCAACTGGACCGCGTAGTCAGCAGAATCCATCGGATTCAGCGGATCCTGGTTTTCCATCTGCGCGGTCAGCATCTTCAGAAAGGTTTCAAAATCGGACGAAATGACACTCGCCGATCCGGCCTGATCTTGCGCCTTGACGGTTTGTGACGCTGTCGAATTCGCGATTTCCATGTCTTTACTCCTACAGCCTGAGGTCGAGTCCGCTTGTGCCGTCGGGCCGACCAGTCGGCACCGGAGCCAGTGGCGCGGGCTCTTCTCTCAACTCGCCTTGAACCGGCAACCGCGCGGCCGACTCACTCTCACCTGAATCCTGCTGATCGCTCGTTCCACTTTCGAACTGGAACTGAAGATCAGAGTAACCGATGTCCCGGAACTCCTGCGCGAGTGCGTCTACGTGCCTCCGCATCAATTCGGCGGTTTCAGGTCGTTCCGCGATGATGAGAACCGACATCGCCGTTTCGGTGCCCGTCAACCGTAGCCGGACCCGTCCCAACTCCTCGGGGTCCAGCGCGATCTCGGTGCTTCCATCCGCTTGTGCCGCAACGGCGATCTGGCTCGCGACTTGTCTTGCCATTTCGGCTCCGCCGCTCACATGGGTTGGCGCAATGTGCATCGCGCCATGACGACTAGCCGAAGGACCCTGGATTTCGGAGACGGTCGAAAACAATGCCTCATCACGAGACTCAAGCGCCACCTCTGATATGGACAGAAGCGGGTTCATAGCGGCAACGGCAGCAGGATGGTCGCTTGCCGGATTTCGTCCGGATATCTGCGGTTCAGCCCCCGGTATCGCCGCTGACGGGGCAGGCTGGTTCGGGAGCGGCGCTCTCTCGCGGGGTTGATCGGCGCCAAAACCGGCTTCGGTATTCGGGGCGTCCGCCCGGCCCGACAGGGCCCGCGCCGCCGGAATCAGGTTGACGGGTGGAATAGCCCCCTGAAAGTGGTCCACCAACTGGGATAGTTTGTCCCGCAAATTGGAGGATCAGCGATGGCTGGGAA
>NZ_JAYKKJ010000015.1:0-18400 GCF_035969385.1 Marivivens marinus
CCAGCCATCGCTGATCCTCCAATTTGCGGGACAAACTATCCCAGTTGGTGGACCACTTTCAGGGGGCTATTCCAAAGGGCCAGAGGCGGCCAGCCATGGCGCCCACGCCATCGGCGTCCGGCCCGAGCATATCGAGGTGTCTACGACCGAGGGCCACTGGCAAGGCACCGTCGGCGTGGCCGAGCATCTGGGCAGTGACACTTTCCTGCATATCCACGGCGTTCCGGGCTGTGACCCGATGACCGTGCGCGCGGGCGGCGACATCTCCGTTCATCACGGCGACACCGTCTGGCTGACGCCCAACCCCCAACATATCCACAAATTCGATGCAGAAGGATTGCGCATCCAATGAAACGTCTGGACGGAAAATCGGCCCTGATTACCGGCGCCGCGCGTGGTATCGGCAAGGGCTTTGCAGCTGCCTATCTGCGCGAGGGCGCGACGGTTGCCATTGGCGACATCAACCTTGAGGCCGCCGAAGCAGCCGCCAAGGAACTGGGCGAGGGCGCCTATGCCGTGCATCTGGACGTGACGCAGCAGGACAGCATCGACGCCGCCATTGGTGCGGTGGTCGCGAGGGCCGGAAAACTCGATATCCTGATCAACAATGCCGCGCTGTTCGATGCCGCCGAGACTGTCGACATCACCCGTGCCAGCTATGACAAGCTCTATGCGGTCAACGTCGCGGGCACGCTGTTCACCATGCAGGCGGCCGCAAAACAGATGATCGCGCAAGGCCATGGTGGCAAGATCATCAACATGGCCTCGCAGGCGGGGCGACGGGGCGAAAGCCTCGTGCTGGTCTATTGCTCCACCAAAGCCGCAGTCATTTCCATGACGCAATCCGCCGGTTTGAACCTGATCAAGCATGGCATCAACGTGAATGCCATCGCGCCCGGTGTGGTTGACGGCGAGCATTGGGAACATGTCGATGCCATGTTCGCTAAACTCGAAGGCAAAGCTCCGGGCCAGAAGAAGGCCGAGGTTGCCGCCGGTGTCCCCGCAGGCCGTTTCGCTACTCCGGATGACTTGACCGGCATGGCTGTCTTTCTCGCCTCGAAAGAGTCCGATTACATCCTGTCGCAGACGTATAACGTCGACGGCGGCCAGTGGATGAGCTGACATGAGACTTGCCGACGCCGCCCTGACATCGCTGCCCGAGGCCGTCCTGCGCCCGACCTATGACCGGTCCGCGCTGACGCCCGGGATTGTCCATATCGGCCTCGGCAATTTTCATCGGGCGCATCAGTCGTGGTATCTGCACCGGCTGATGCAGCAGGGGATGGCGCATGATTGGGCCATCCTCGGCGCGGGGGTCCGGCCCTTTGACGCCGCCCAACGTGACCGACTGAAAGCGCAGGACTGCCTGACTACCCTGATCGAGCTGGACCCAAAGGGACAGTCCGCCGAGGTGGTCGGGTCGATGATCGATTATATCGAGATCGCGGAAGGTAACGGCCCGTTGATTGCCGCCATGAGCGATCCCCGCATCCGCATCGTGGCGCTGACGGTGACAGAGGGCGGCTACTACATTGACCCAGTGACCAAGGCCTTTGATGTCACGCACCCCGACATTCAGCATGACGCCGCCAATCCCGACAGGCCCCGGACGGCCTTTGGGGCCATTGTCGCGGCGCTGAAGGCGCGGCGCGATGCGGGCCACGGCCCCTTCACAGGACAAAGCTGCGACAACCTGCAAGGCAACGGCGCGATTCTGCGGCAAACCGTCGTCGGGCTGGCCCGCCTGTCCGATCCCGCGCTGGCCGACTGGATCGACACCCACGCGACGTTCCCCAATTCCATGGTCGATTGCATCGTTCCCGCCACCGGCCCGCGCGAATTGGCGCTGGTGCGAGAGATGGGGATCGAGGACAACGCCCCGGTCACCCATGAAAACTTTCGCCAATGGGTGATCGAGGATGACTTCTGCGCCGGGCGACCCGACTGGGACCGCGTCGGCGCGACCTTCACCAAGAATGTGCATGACTTCGAGGTCATGAAGATCCGCATCCTGAACGGCGGGCATCAGGTGATTGCCAACGCGGGCGAAGTTCTTGGGATCGAGACGATCCATGGCTGCATGGGGCATTCACAGATCGGGGTCTTTTTCGCCCGCGTCGCCACGCGCGAAATTGCGCCCCACGTCAAACCCGTTCCCGGTATGACGCCCGAAGCCTATGTCACCATGATCCATCGCCGCTTTTCCAACCCGATGATCGCGGACACCACACGGCGGGTGGCTTTCGATGGCTCGTCCCGTCATCCCGGGTTCCTCCTGCCGACATTGCGCGAGGCTCTGGCGGCGGGGACTCCCATCGACGGGCTGGCATTGTCCGAGGCGCTTTGGGCGCGCATGTGCCAGGGCACACGCGAGGACGGCACAACGATCGAGGCCAACGATCCGATCTGGGATCAACTGCAACCCGTGGCCGCAGCGGCGCGGGATAGGCCCGCCGATTGGCTGGAACAACGCCAGATCTACGGCGATCTGGCCGATGATCCGCGATTTGCCACTGCCTTCGCGACAGCCCTGCGCCGGATTTGGACCGAAGGCACCGAAGCGGCTTTGGCGCACTATCTGGAAAGCTGAGTCATGCAGGCAGTCCTTTTTCCTGCCCGTGATAGCGTCACGTTGACCGACCTTCCCGATCCTGTCGCAGGTCCCGGGCAGGTGGTGATTGATGTCAAGGCGGGCGGCCTGTGCCACACCGATTTCGAGGTGCTGCACGCCAATTATGGGCCCGGGTCTTTTCCCGTGGTGCCGGGGCATGAATATGCTGGCGTCATCGCGGAGATTGGTGCGGGCGTGACTGGGCTGACGGTTGGGGATCGGGTCGTGGTCGACCCGAACATCCATTGCGGCACCTGCCCGGCCTGTCAGCGCGGCTGGGCGCATCTGTGCGACAGGCTCGAAGCCTATGGCGTTACACGTCACGGCGGCTTTGCCGAGATGTCAGTGGTGGCCGCCGATGCAGCTCACAAGATCGGGGACATGCCCTTTGACGTGGCCGCCCTCGCCGAGCCGATGGGATGCGTTCTGAACGGCCTCGACGCCGCTCAGGCTGCGGACCGGCGAAATGTGCTGATCATTGGCGCTGGACCGATGGGCCTGATGTTGGCGGTAGGTTTGCGCGCGGAAGGGGTTGGTGATGTCACCCTGGCGGATCTCGACGACGCCCGGTTGTGCTTTGCGCAAGATATGGGGTTCTCGGCGATCCGAGCCGACAGCGAAAAGATGCAGGTTTTCGATCACGGCGCCGACTTGGCGATTGACGCTACGGGCGTTCCGCAGGTCGCCGCCACGCTGACGCGATACACGGCAAATGGCGGGGCTGCGCTGTTTTTCGGGGTGTGCCCGCAGGCGTCGGTCATCGAGATTTCCCCTTTCGAGGTCTTTCGCCGCCAATTGTCGCTGGTCGGCTCGCACTCCCTGAACCACAACATCCCGCAGGCGCTGGCTGCCCTCCGGGCGTTTGACGGCGATCTGTCACAACTCGTCTCGCACCGCCTTTCACTGGACGAAATGCGGGCAGTCTTCGCCAACGGCCCGCCGCGCGGGTGTCTCAAGGTGCAGATGGCGCGCTAGAGACTGATCGGCTGCCCGGCCGGGTCTGTCGCAAATGACATCCATAGTTTGCAGTTTTGAAGCGACCGCTTTCTGCGCGTTTCGGGTGTTCGCAATTCAATGAAGAATTGCAGCTTGCTCCGTTGGCTCTAGCGATCGCAACAGCCTCGGATTACGGATGCCCGTCGAAGTGAAAGATCCATCTTCTTCGGGTCAAGGTCATCCACTATGGCCAATAGCTTTGTGGTTCGGGGCGAGGCGGTTTCGGGTCGGGCGGGTTTCAAACCGCGGTCCCGGAATGAACGTTCTGCGTTTCCCAGCGGTTCGCGAACGCCTGTCCCGATTTTCCGCTCCGCCATTGCAGGGGTGAAACGATCCTTCTAGGCTCCGCCGCAACCAACATGAAAGGGAGCCCCCATGTCCGACGGACCCACCTACGGTTTCGACACGCTGCAAATCCACGCGGGCGCCAGCCCCGATCCGGCCACCGGCGCGCGGCAGGTGCCGATTTACCAGACCACCGCCTATGTCTTCAAAGATGCCGATCACGCGGCCCGTTTGTTCAACCTGCAAGAGGTGGGCTATATCTACTCCCGCCTGACCAACCCGACCGTCGGCGCGCTGGCCGAGCGGATCGTGACGCTGGAAGGCGGGGTCGGGGGCTTCTGCTGTTCCTCGGGCCATGCGGCGCAGATCATGGCGCTGTTCCCGCTGATGGGGCCGGGGCTGAACATCGTCGCCTCGAACCGCCTGTATGGCGGCACCATCACCCAATTCAGCCGCACGATTCAGCGCTTCGGCTGGTCCTGCACTTTCGTCGATTTCGACGATCTGGACGCCGTGAAGGCGGCGATTGACGACAACACCCGCGCGGTGTTCTGTGAATCCATCGCAAACCCCGGCGGCTATATCACCGATCTGGACGCAATCTCGGCCGTGGCCGATGCGGCGGGCGTGCCGCTGATTGTCGACAACACCTCGGCCACCCCCTATCTGTGCCGCCCGATCGAACATGGCGCGACCATCGTCGTCCATTCGACCACGAAATACCTGACCGGCAACGGCACCGTGACCGGCGGCTGCGTCGTCGACTCGGGCAAGTTCGACTGGGGCAAGTCGGGCAAGTTCCCGTCGCTGGCCGCGCCGGAACCGGCCTATCACGGGCTGAACTTCTACGAGGCGCTGGGCCCGATGGCCTATACCTTCCACGGCATCGCCGTGGGTCTGCGCGACCTTGGCATGACCATGAACCCGCAGGCGGCCCATTACACGCTGATGGGGATCGAAACCCTGTCGCTGCGGATGCAGAAGCATGTCGCCAACGCCGAGAAGGTCGCCGCCTGGCTGGAGGCCGATCCGCGCGTCGATTACGTGACCTACGCTGGCCTTAAATCCTCGCCCTATCATGACCGCGTGGCCAAGATCTGCCCCAAGGGCGCGGGCGCGCTGTTCACTTTTGCGGTGAAGGGTGGCTATGACGCCTGTGTGAAACTGGTGGATAGCCTTGAGCTGTTCAGCCATGTCGCCAACCTTGGCGACACCCGGTCGCTGATCATCCATTCGGCCTCGACCACCCACCGGCAGTTGACCGAAGAACAACAGCGCGCGGCGGGCGCGGCCCCCGAGGTGGTGCGCCTGTCCATCGGGACCGAAGACCCCGATGACATCATCGCCGATCTGGATCAGGCACTGACCAAGGCCACGTCGAAGTAGGGAAAACCGGACTGGTCGCGACCGGTCCGACCCGGTCAGAATGATGCCGCACCCCAGTATTCCGGGGTGCGGTTTTCATTTTGAAAGGAACGACAGATGTGCCCGATTGATGTAGGCTCTGACCCCTCCACCCCGTCCGATGGCGGCCCGGCCCCCGATGGCGGAACCAAGACCACGACGACCACCGAGGGCGGCACCACCGTCACCACCAAGAGCGGCGGATCGTCGGGCAATGTGTCGATCAAGATCGTCAGCACCGGCGGCAAGGTCATCCGCATCCTTGTGAACGGCAAGACCGGCGAGATCATTCACATCGAGAAATAGCCGCCCCGGGTGCTGAAGGCCCGCCCGATCTGGGGCGGGCCTTGCTGGGCTCAGTTCACGCCGGACAGTTCAAAGACCATCGAAATGCTTGAGTAGATCGTGATTTCACCCGGGGCGACGGGGACTGCCATTTGCGGGGCGGACCGGGACGATGCCATTTCCATCATCGGTTCGGCCACCATTCCATAGTTGCTGCCATCGCTGATCGACCCGTCGGTGATCCGAACAACGCTTCCCAGCTCCATCCCCGCCGCATCGGCGTAAAGCGCTGCAAGCCGCATCGCCTCGGCCACGGCGCGGCGGCGGGCCTCGTCCCGCACGCTGTCTTCGTCCTGAAGGCCGAAGCGGATGCCCTGCACCATGTTTGCCCCGTCCCCGACGGTGGCCGACAGAACCTCGCCCACGGCGTTGATGTCACGGATCTTGGCGGTGATCGTATTGGTCGCGGTAAAGCCCACGATATTGGAATAGTCGGTCCCGCCCAGAATGTTCTGCCCATAGCGGGGGGTCAGCCGGATCGTGCCGGACTGCACATCGGCCTCGGCCACGCCCTTGGCCGCCAGCCCGTCCAGCACCGCCGCGGTCCGGGCCGATGCCTCGTCCATGGTGGCGGCTTCGGTTTCGGCCTCGACCCGGACGCCAAGGGTGACGGTGGCCATGTCGGGCGGCACGGAAACCTCGCCCTGCCCGGAAATGTCGATTGTGCGCAGCGGGCTGCCGTCATCGGCCCAGGCGGCGGGGCCAACGAGTAGGGAAAGCGTGGCAAGGGTGGCAATCATCAAACGGCGCATGGGAAACTCCTTTTCTGCCCGGTTGTTCGAATGGTTCACCCCTATGACGCATCTGGCAAGCCGGTCCTTGGGTCCGGGCGGGGGATTTCCTTGGACTGGGCGGGAAGTTGCTCTAGCCTCGGGTCGCGCGCGGGGATACATTCCGTGCCTGAATGAACAATGCTAAAGCCCCCTCATGACGCCAAATTTTTCCCTTTCCCTTTCGGCTGACGGTATCCGCCTGTTGCGGCGCGCGACCGGCGGCTGGACCCTTGTTGGCGAGGTGGCGCTGGATCACCCGGACCTGCAGGGCGAACTGGCCCGGCTGGCCGAAGTGGCCGCGCGGCTGGAGCCGGGCGGGGTGCGGACCAAGCTGCTGATCCCGAACGACCAGATCCGATATATGGCGCTGGACACCACCCGCGCCGAAGACGCCGACGTGCGCGCCGCGCTGGAAGGTGCGACGCCCTATGCCGTCGATGACCTTGTCTATGATTTTACCAAGGGCGGCGGCCGGACCTATATCGCCGCCGTGGCCCGCGAGACGCTGGAAGAGGCGGAAGGGTTCCTTGGCGAACTGCCATTCAACCCGGTCTGTTTCGCAGGGGTGCCGGAACCGTTCACCTTTAATGGCGAGGTGTTCTTTGGACCGACGGCAGCAGCGGCGGATTTGCCCGGTGCGGTCGCGCGCGATGACGAGCCGGTTGCGGTGATCGGTGTAGAGCCATTGCCCGAACCCAAACCCGAGCCCGAACCGGAGCCAGCGCCAGAGCCGGTCGAAGAACCGGACCCCCAGCAGGCCTCGGAGCCGGTTCCCGTTCCCGCGCCTGAACCGGACGACGCGCCGATGGCAGAGGATGTGCCGCAAGACGAGGAAGAACCGGCCGCAGAGGACGCGCCCGAAGCGGAGCCTGCCGAAGAGGTTGTCTTTGCCAGCCGCGCCAAGCCGCTTGTGGCGGACCGGACGGTTCCACCGGCCCCGGCCAAGGCGAAACCCGCGCCGAAGACGGACGGCGGAGAGCCGATGTTTGCCAGTCGCGCCCGGTCCGAGGCCGGGGCCGCGAAGGACAAAGAGAACCCGACGCCCCTTGCCGTTCAGGGGGCAAAGGCGGACGGCCCGCGCCTGACAATTGGCGCGACCGATGGCGCCCCGGCTGCCCCGGCCCGCCCGGTCCAGACCAAGGCGCCGGTGTCTGCCGCCGCCCCGGTGGTAGCCTCGGTCGCGGAAGGGGCCGCGCCTGCCGTATCGCCAGCCGCGATTGCCGCGACGATGGACCCGGTCGAGCAGGAGGACGACGAACCGGCGGCGTCCGCTTCCCCTGCTAAACCGGGCCTGTTCCGCAGCCGCCGCAAGGCTGGCAAGCGTCCTCCCGCCCCCGCCCCGGACGCGCCAGAAGAGGAGGCCGAGCGCCTGACCGTGTTCGGTGCCCGCAAACGCCGCAAGTCGGGCCCGGCTGTCGGTGGCAAGCCGAAGTACCTTGGCCTGATCCTGACCGCGATCCTGATCCTGTTCCTTCTGGCGGTGGCGGCGCTGGCCACTGTCGGGACGGAAACCATCGCCCGCTGGTTTGGATTTGGGGACAGCGCGGTCGAGGTCGCGGCCACGGGCGGGCAGGGCGACCTGACAGCCGTGCCCGTGGCAATCCCGACCCCGGCGGAAGAGTTTCCGAACCTGCCCGCGCCCGAGGAAGAGGCGCTGGCCGATGTTGCCGACGCCGAAGACCTGCTGCCGCCGCCCGATGTGACCGCCGCGGTGATTGCCGCCATGGACCCCGAACTCGCCCCAGAGCCGGACACCCCGGAGGCCGCGGCGGTTCCTGTCGCCTCGCCGGTCAATCCCGGCATCCTGTCCCCGGCTGAAGCGCAGCGCCGGTACGAGGCGACGGGGGTCTGGCAGCGCGCGCCGCGTCTGCCGCTGATGCCGCGGGTCGAAGGCACCGACGATGTGTTCCTTGCCGCCGTTGATCCGGTTAGCCCATCGGCGGATGCCATTGCCCTTCCAGCAATCGCCCTGTCGGCGCCCGACGCGGTGATCCCCTTTCCGGTGAATCCGCCGCCAGCCGATGCCGTCTTTGAACGCGACGCGCGCGGTTTCATACTGGCCACCGCTGTCGGCACCCGCCTTCCCGACGGTCTGATTGTTTATGCCGGCCGCCCGGCCGTTGTCCCGCCCGCGCGGCCGGACATCGCCCCGACGCCCGGTGACGATGCCACCGACGACCCCACGACCGAGGAGGTCGCGCTTCCTGAAGGTCTGCAGGTAACGCCCGGTGGTGTGTCGCTGGCAGGGTTGCGTCCCCGGTCGCGGCCAGGCGATTTCGCCGACACGGCAGAGCGGGACACGCTGGGTGGGTTTACCCGCGCCGAACTGGCGGGCTTTCGCCCACGCGCGCGCCCCGATGACCTTGCCCCGCCGCCGCCGCCCGCCGATGCGGGGGCCATAGCGGCGGCGCTTGCCGGGGCGGTCGACCCGGCGGCGGATGCGTCCGACCTTGCCGTTGCGGTGTCTGTCCGGCCCGACGCGCGGCCGCGCAACTTTGACCGGATCGTTTCCGCCGCCCGCGCGAACCCGCAACCTGCCCCGGCTGCCGCCGCCGCCCCGACGCCGTCTGCCTTTGTCGCGCCGAATGGCCCGGTGCCGGGTGGCGTGGCCCGCGCCGCGACCGAAGACAACGTGCTGCGCCTGCGCGACATCAATCTGATCGGCGTGTCGGGGTCTTCGTCAAACCGGACCGCCATCGTCCGCCTGTCAAACGGCCGGATCGAGGTGGTCCGCGTCGGCGACCGGCTGGACGGTGGGCAGGTCAGCGCGATCAGCGACACAGCCCTGTCCTATGTGAAACGAGGGCGCACGATTACGCTGGAAATGCCGCGCGGCTGATCCTGAATGTCGCGTGATTGTCACCGGAACCCCATAGGTCACCGGTGGTAGTTGCAGACAGGACGTGAAAGACTAGGACCATGGAAAGCTTTCTGTTTCAGGCGACGATCTACCTTGGCGCCGCGGTCATCGCGGTGCCGCTTGCCGCGCGCCTTGGGCTTGGGTCGGTGCTTGGCTACCTTGTCGCGGGGATCATCATCGGCCCGGTAACCGGGCTGGTCGGGACCGAGACGCAGGATTTGCAGCATTTTGCCGAGTTTGGCGTGGTGATGATGCTGTTCCTGATCGGGCTGGAGCTGGAGCCGCGCACGTTGTGGGCCATGCGCACGCGTCTTCTAGGGCTTGGGGGCTTGCAGATTTTCGTGACAGGCGGGGTGATCATGTGGGTCGCCATGCTGGCGGGGGAAACCACCCAGACCGCGCTGGCCGTGGGCATGATCCTTGCGCTGTCATCGACCGCCATCGTGCTGCAGACCCTGACCGAAAAGGGGCTGGTGCAAACGCAGGGCGGACGCAACGTGTTTTCCGTCCTCCTAAGCCAGGATATCGCTGTGATCCCGATGCTGGCGATCCTGCCGCTTCTTGCGGTGCGTTCGCCGGTGATGCTGAACCCCGATGGGTCGATGGCGCGGGCATCCGACCCGGATCATCATGGCGACGGCCACGGGGTGTTTTCCCTGCTGGAAGGGATGCCCGGCTGGGCGGTGACTCTGGCTACGCTGGCCGCCGTGGCGCTGATCATCCTTGCGGGGGTGTTCCTGACCCGACCGGTGTTCCGCTATATCCACCACGCCCGCCTGCGCGAGATGTATACGGCGCTGGCCCTTCTGATGGTCGTTTCCATCGCGGTGGTGATGGAGGTCGTGGGCCTGTCGCCCGCACTGGGCACCTTCCTTGCCGGGGTGGTTCTTGCCAACTCTGAATTTCGGCACGAATTGGAAAGCGACCTTGAACCGTTCAAGGGGCTTCTTCTGGGGCTGTTTTTCATCACCGTGGGGGCAGGTTTCGATTTCGGGGCCTTCTTCAAGGATTGGGGCGACGTCATCGGGCTGACGATCCTGCTGATCGCGATCAAGGGCGGTATCCTGTACATCCTTGCCCGCCTGTGGCGGTTGAAACCGCATGACCGCTGGTTGTTCACCCTCAGCCTCAGTCAGGCGGGGGAGTTCGGGTTCGTCCTGATTTCATTCTCGCTTGCCGCCGGGGTGCTGACACCGGGGATGGGGCAAAAGCTGCTTCTGGTGATCGCGCTATCGATGCTGATCACGCCGCTTTTGTTCATCCTGTACGAATACCGCGCCCGCCGCATGAAGACCGAGGTGGAGGCGGAACCGGATGAAATCAACGAGGACGGGCCGGTGATCATCGCGGGGATCGGGCGGTTCGGCCAGATCGTGAACCGGCTGGTGCAAAGCGCAGGGTTCAAGACCGTGGTTCTGGATGCCGACCTTGAGACAGTCCAGATGATGCGGAAATTCGGGTTTCGCGGGTTCTTTGGCGACCCGACCCGCCCCGACCTGCTGAAGGCCGCCGGCATCGCCGAGGCGCGGGTGCTGGTGGTGGCGCTGGACGACAAGGCGGCGGCGGTCCGGCTGGTGTCCTACGCCCGAAAGGAACGGCCCGACCTCCATATCGTCGCCCGTGCCCGCGACCGGGTGCATGTGTTCGAGCTGTATCAGGCCGGAGCCAATGACATCGTGCGCGAGTTGTTCGACAGCTCGCTTCGGGCGGGGCGCTATGTTCTGGAAAACCTTGGGCTGTCGGACTACGAGGCGGCGCAGGCCGAGGACATGTTCTATCACCACGACCGCGAGAACATGATCGAACTGGCGCCGCTGTGGAAACCCGGCGTGCCGGTGGAACAGAACCCGGACTACATCAGCCGCGCCCGCGAGTTGAACAACGAGTTGGAAACGGCCTTGGCCAGCCGCCAGCAGCGCAACGAGAAAGCCCCGCAGAGGGGCGGCCGACGGGGCCTTGTCTCGTCCGGTGAAAAACAGGGCTAAGCGGCGGATTTTCCTTGCGTGGCTCGGATATCGGCCCTATGCGGGCCGCCACTTTGGTCCTGCTCTGATCTTTGGGGGGATTTAGACGATGCAGACGCCCTATTACCTGATCGACAAGGCGCGGCTTCTTCCGAACATGGAAAAGATTGCGTGGCTGCGGGAGAACTCGGGCGCCAAGGCGCTGCTCGCGCTGAAATGCTTTGCCACATGGGATGTGTTCGACTTCATGTCGGATTACATGGACGGGACCACATCGTCGTCGTTGTACGAGGTCCGGCTGGGGCGCGAAAAGTTCCCGGGCGAAACCCATGCCTATTCCGTCGCCTATGCCGATCACGAGATCGACGAGGTGATCGGCCATTCCGACAAGATCATCTTCAACACCATCGGCCAGTTGGACCGGTTCGACGCGCAATCGGCCAACCATGTGCGCGGGCTGCGGGTGAACCCCGGTGTCTCGACCAGCGGTTTTGACCTTGCCGACCCGGCGCGGCCGTTTTCGCGGCTGGGCGAACATGATCCTGAAGAGATCGCCAAGGTGATCGACCGGGTGTCGGGCTTCATGTTCCACAACAATTGTGAAAACTCCGATTTCGACAGGTTCGACAACATGCTGTCTCTGATCGAGCAGCGGTTTGGCCACCTGATCCGCGACATGAAATGGATCAGCCTTGGCGGCGGCATTCATTTCACCGGCGAAGGCTATCCGCTGGACCGGCTGGCCGACCGGCTGAAACGGTTTTCGGATAGCAATGGCGTTCAGGTCTATCTGGAACCCGGCGAGGCGGCGATCACCAAGTCGACCACGCTAGAGGTGACGGTTCTGGACACGCTGTTCAACGGCAAGAACCTTGCCATCGTGGACAGCAGCATCGAGGCGCATATGCTGGATCTGCTGATCTACCGCGAAAGCGCCAAGATCAGCCCGAACGAAGGCCCGGAAGAGTGGATGATCTGCGGCAAGTCTTGCCTTGCCGGGGATATCTTTGGCGAGTTCCGCTTTGCCGATCCGATCCGCCCCGGCGACCGGATCAGCATTCAGGACGCCGCCGGTTATACCATGGTCAAGAAGAACTGGTTCAACGGCGTCAAGATGCCCGCCATCGCGGTGCGCGAGTTGGACGGCACCGTGCGTCTGGTGCGCGATTTCGGATACGAGGATTTCGCGGCGGCATTGTCCTAAGCATCGTATTGATCGGGAGAAGGCCACATGTCTTTTGACTATGATCGTCTGTATCGCGATGCGCCCGATGCGCTGGGCCCGCCGTCGAAGCCCTTTGTGGACTTCTTCAAGCGGGTTGCCGGACGGCGGCTGACCGTCCTTGACCTGGGCTGCGGACAGGGGCGTGACGCCTTGTTCATTGCGCGGATGGGGCACGAGGTGCTTGGCGTTGATATTGCACCACACGGCATCGCGGCCCTGAACGAAGTAGCGGAGGCCGAGGGCATTCCGGCACGCGGCGTTGTCGCCGACATCGTGGATTTCCAGCCCGAAGCGATGTTCGATGTGCTACTTCTGGACCGGACATTGCATATGCTGGCCGAAGGGCCACGGCTGTCGGTACTGGCGCGGCTGCTGGATCATGTTGAACCGGGCGGCTGGGTGCTGATTTCTGACGAAGCGCCGAATATGCCGGGGATCAGGCAGGTGATCGCAGGCCATGGTGCTGGCTGGCGGACGGAATATGAAAAGGCCGGTTGGCTCTTCCTGCAACGTGACGCAGATTAGGATTGAAACTCTAACCAAAGGGGGTTTGGCCCGTTGAAAAAGAATGTTCTCATCATCGGCGCAGGTGGCGTCGCTCAGGTCGTGGCGCATAAATGCGCGCAGAACAACGATGTGCTTGGCGATATTCACATCGCCAGCCGGACGCTTGCGAAATGCGAAGCGATCCTTGAGTCGGTCCGGGAAAAGGGCGCGATGAAGCAGGAGGGCGTTCTTCAGGCCCATCAGGTCGATGCGATGGACAGCGCCTCTGTCGCCGCGCTGATCCGGGACACCGGCAGCCAGATCGTGATCAACGTCGGATCGGCCTTTGTGAACATGACGGTGCTGGACGCCTGCATCGAGACCGGCGCCGCCTATATCGACACCGCCATTCACGAAGACCCGGCCAAGATCTGCGAAACCCCGCCGTGGTATGCCAACTACGAATGGAAGAAACGCGACCTGTGCACCGAGAAGGGCGTGACCGCCATTCTTGGCGCGGGGTTCGATCCGGGTGTGGTCAACGCCTTTGCCCGCTTTGCCATCGACATGATGGACGAGGTCAAATCGATCGACATCGTGGACATCAACGCCGGATCGCACGGCAAGTATTTCGCCACCAATTTCGACCCCGAGATCAACTTTCGCGAATTCACGGGGGTGGTCTACTATTGGGAAGACCAACAGTGGAAAGAGACGACCATGTTCGCCTCGGGCCATGACTGGGACCTGCCCGTCGTCGGCACCCAGCGCGCCTATCAGTCCGGCCATGACGAGGTGCATTCGCTGGCGACCAATTATCCGCAGGCCGACGTCCGGTTCTGGATGGGCTTTGGCGACCATTACATCAACGTCTTTACCGTGCTGAAGAACCTTGGCCTGTTGTCGGAACAGCCCGTCACCACCGCCGAGGGGCTGGAGGTCGTGCCGCTGAAGGTGGTCAAGGCTGTGCTGCCCGACCCGTCCAGCCTTGCGCCGAACTATACCGGCAAGACCTGCATCGGCGATCTGGTGAAGGGTGTGAAGGACGGCGAACCGTTCGAGGTCTTCGTCTACAACGTCGCCGACCACAAGGAAGCTTATGAAGAGGTCGGCAGCCAGGGCATTTCCTATACCGCGGGCGTGCCGCCCGTGGCCGCGGCGATGCTTGTGGCCAGCGGCGACTGGGACGCGGGCACCATGAAGAACGTCGAGGAACTGGACCCCAAGCCGTTCTTCACCATCCTTGACCGGATCGGCCTGCCCACCCGGATGCAGATCGGCGGTCTGGGCGGCGAAGATAAGCCCTGGAACGCCTGATAATTTGCCCCGGCGGCGCGGGTTCGCTGCCGGGGCTTTTTCCGCCGTTGCGCGGCCCGGACCCGCAGCGCGCGCCGCTTTTGCGAAAACTTGATCTGACTTAACCGATTGTTGGGGCTTTTCGCCCAAACCTGTCTCCGAGATGACATGACGGAGACGAGTTGATGAGCCTTCATTCCGACCTGCGCGACGCTGCCAGTGCCGCCGGAGACCGCAGCCATAACGCCGCCTTCATGGGCAGTTACCTTGAAACCCTGACACTGGTCGAACGGCTGCATCGGCTGCTGCTGGACGTGATCAAGGATGAATTCGAACGGCTGGGGGTTCTGGAAGTGAACCCGGTGCAGGCGCTTCTTCTGTTCAACATCGGCGACAACGAGGTCACAGCCGGGGAGTTGAAAACGCGCGGCTACTATCAGGGCTCGAACGTCAGCTACAACCTCAAGAAGCTGGTGGACATGGGATACATGCACCACCAACGCTGCGAGATCGACCGACGGTCGGTGCGCGTCCGGCTGACCGAAAAGGGCCGACAGGTGCGCCGCGTGGTGGCCGACCTGTTTTCGGCCCATTCCGACGGGCTGCAATCCCGCGCGATCCTCGACATGGACGGCATCGAACATATCACCGCGGCGCTGCGCCGGGTGGAACGCTATTGGGCCGATCAGATCCGCTATATCTACTAAGGCAGGCAAGACCAGAGCAAGCAAAGGCGCGAGGAGGGGGCAACTCTCTCGCGCCGCTTGCTGTCAGGGCAGGGGGGCCATGCCGATGGCGATGGTCTGCAATTCACGGATCAGCTTGCGTCGCATCGCGGCCTCGTAGTCGTCGAACCCCAGCGCGGTTTCGATGAAGGCGCCCGGGCCCCGGATCACGTAGCTTTGGAAATAGGCCGATAGTTCCTGAATCTCTTCGGAGCGCGGGTCGCCTGCGTAGATGTCGGCATCGGCTCCGATCACCAGCGCGTTGACCACCATGCTGGGCGGCAGGGCCGCATCGGGGATGTCTTGCGGGCGAACACCGGTGTTGGACTTCCCATCGCCCGAGATGTCGAGCGTGTGACGCCAGCAATCCCCTTGCCCGCGCAGCAGGCCGATCCCCGTCTCGACCGCCGCGCCAAGGGCGGTGGTGACAGGCTGGCCCGCAGGCCGGGGGTGGCCGCGCAAAACCGTCGCGGCATCGGCGATTGCGACGGGGTCGGACAGGTCCGACCAGGGCAGGATGATCCGCTGGTAATTCGGCCCCGACCATTCGTAGACGGTGATCCGCACCGGCGCGCCACCATCGCCCAAAAGCGCCTCGACCACCTCGGGCGCGGTCAGGGCGGCGGCCAGCCCATCCAGTTGCAACCGGTATTCGCGGGCATCGACCGAGCCCGACACATCCAGCCCCAGCGCCAGCGCCTGTCGACAGGCGGCGTCGGCCGGGGTGGCCGCAAACAGCGCTAAGGCGATGGCAGTCGCCTTCATCCCGCCCCGTCCCCGTCCCCAATGGGGCGGGCGCCAATCATCTGCGACTGCAACTCGCGCAGCAGCTTGCGGCGCATGGCGCGTTCGAAATCCTCGAACCCATTGGCGACCTCGACGAAAGATCCCGGCCCCTGCCGGACCTCGTCCATGTAAAACCCGATCAGCCGGTCCGGATCTTCGTAATCGCCTGCGTCGATCACCAGCCCGTTCACCGTCACCCCGGCCAGCGGGAAATGGGCATAGGCTTCGGTCGGGCCGAAGCCTTCGTTGTTGATGCCGTCGCCCGAAACGTCAATGGTCTGGAACAGACAGTCGGGCCCGTCACGCAGCACGCTGGCTGCATGTCCCAGCGCATAGCCGACAGCGGTTGGAAAATCGTCATGGGCGCGGCGGCTGGTGGCAATCCGGTTCGACACGATCAGCAGGTCCGCCTCGGACCGGATCAGCCGCCAGGGCTGGATCGTGATCTGGTTGTAGCGGCCCGACCATTCGTAGATGGCAATCGCCACCGGATCGCGGCCCGCAAGAAAGGCCTCTTGCACCTCCGGGTCCAGTAGGGCGGCTGAGAGGCCCAGCCGTTGCAGCCGGTCTTCGTCGGCGTCGACGCTGGACGACACATCCAGCGCCAGCACCAGCGCAAGACGGCAGGCCATTGCCGGACCCGCCGCCACGGCGCAGAGGGCCGCCAGGGCTATGGCGGCCGCGCGGATCACCAGTGGCCCGTGTTTTCCATCGAGGCCCAGGGCTCGGCCGGGGGCAGGCTGTCGCCCTTCTGCAAAAGCTCGATCGAGATATTGTCTGGCGACCGGACAAAGGCCATGTGCCCGTCGCGCGGGGGCCGGTTGATCGTCACCCCGTTGTCCATCAGGAGCTGGCAAATCGCATAGATATTGTCGACCTCATAGGCGAGGTGGCCGAAATGGCGGCTGTCCGAGGGCAGACCCTCGTCCCCGTCCCAGTTGTAGGTCAGTTCGACCGGGCAGTCCTCTTGCCCCGGAGGAGCCATGAAAATCAGGCTGAACCGCCCGCCTTCGTTGTCATAACGCCGGGTCTGTTTCAGCCCCAGAAGCTCGTAAAATGCCATCGAGGCCTCAAGGTCTTTGACCCGGACCATGGTGTGAAGGTAGCGCAATGCCATCGGTCTTCCTTTCCCTGAATCGGGCGAAGGGTAGCATGGCAACGGGCGCGCGCCAGCCCCGTGGTCAGAAGGTTGACCGAATTCCGATCTGAAGACTGATTTCCGCGGTGTCAAAGCGGCTGACGTTGCTGCGGGTGATCTGCCGCGTCAGGGTCAGCACAGGGGCGAACCCGGCAAAGGACCAGTCTGCCGGGGTCACCTCGACCGAGGCGAAGCCCATCGTATCCTGCCGCCCGCCGGGGACCACAAACACCACCGCGTAATCGGGATAATCCGACATGGCCCCGCCAAGGGTGAACCGCATGCTGGCCGGGCCAATGGCCTGCGCCGGGGCAAAGGACAGCTGCGCGGTCGCCACATCCGACCGGTCGTTGGGGGTTGGGCTTTCGGTGTGCCGCAGGCTAAGGCTGACGGCGTATTGTCCCGCCATCGCCCCGTCCGCGACCCATGTCAGCCCGGTGCCAATCGTTCCGATCCGCGCGTCCTGTGCCCCGGCGCTGTCCCAACGCGTTTCGATACTGGAAAAGACCTGTGCGGCGGCGCGATCGGACAGGGCATAGGTCCCATCACCCGACAGCCTTGCAAAACTGTAGCTGACATCGGCCTCGGCCCCGCCCCAGACCCGGCCCACGTTCATGCCCCAGCCATAGCCCAGTGTATCCGTGGCCCGGCGCGCACCATATCCGAGGTCCGCCACAAGATAGGCATAGTCGCGGTTTTCCGCTTCCGGCGCGGTGGCCCGTGCCGCGTCGGACAGCCGGACACCTCGTCCGATCAATCGCGCTGTCAGAAACCTCTGCCGGGTTTCGCTGTCTTCCAGCCGGTAGCGCAGAGACAAGTCGCCCCGCGCCTCGATCCCCGACAGGGCCTGCGCATCCCCGCTGAGGACACCGACGAAAGGCAGCCCGTCGATAATGTTGTAGGCCCCTTCGCTGCCACCGTTGAGGTTGGACGAAGGGGTCAGGGCAAAGGCAAGGTCGATCCGAAGCGGGTTTCGGTTTGCGACAAGTCGGTAGTCCCGCGCGGTCTGCTGTTCCTGCGTCTCATTCGAGGCATGGATGGCCGCGCGCCGCAACCACAGTTGGGATTGGGTGAGCCGTTCGGCCCGCATCGCGGCCAGCGCGGTCAGGCGTGCTGCCTCGTATTTCTCGGTCTCTGTTCGGGACAGGGAAAAGGCCCGCGCCCCGGCCCGTTGGCCACCCGCCGCATCGCCCAGTTGCGGCAAGGCGGCGGCAAGAAGGACCCACGCCGTCCGGTCATTCGGGTTGGCCTGCAACAGCCCCTGCGCCAGTTCCCGGGCCAATGCGGGGTTGCCTGACAAGAGCGCCTCTTGCGCCAGCCGCCGTCCGCTGTCGAGGTCGAGCGCGATCCGGTCCTGCGCTGCCGCGGAAAGGGTCAGCCCCGCGATGATCGCAAGGCTGGCCAGAAACCTCAGAGGGCTGAATGGCATGTGGCGTGCCCCCATCGGGTGGTCCGGTTTGATTGTTAGTGCATCGTGGGCCTCTGGTCCATCGGAACGATGCTTTC
>NZ_JAYKKJ010000016.1:2500-5722 GCF_035969385.1 Marivivens marinus
GGTTCTGCCGCCGCGCTCAAGTAGCGAAGCGGTAGCGCACAAACGTGGTCTTGCTCTTTCTGGATCAAATCAAGCGCGAAAAGGGCGTTTGGTGGATGCCTAGGCAGTAAGAGGCGATGAAGGACGTGATACTCTGCGATAAGCCAGGGGGAGCTGAGAATAAGCTTTGATCCCTGGATCTCCGAATGGGGCAACCCACCTGATACTCTGTTATTGTTACTCTTCGGAGTGCTCAATAATGGGGTAAGACAGGTACTTTTTACCTGAATATATAGGGTTAAAAGAGCAAACCCGGGGAACTGAAACATCTAAGTACCCGGAGGAAAGGAAATCAACAGATACTCCGCTAGTAGTGGCGAGCGAACGCGGACCAGCCAAGCCTTGAGAGTGACCAGAACCGGTTGGAAAACCGGGCCATAGCGGGTGACAGCCCCGTATGGGAAGCTCGATGGGATGTATTAAGTAGGGCGGGACACGTGAAATCCTGTCTGAAGATCGGAGGACCACCTTCGAAGGCTAAGTACTCCTTACTGACCGATAGCGAACCAGTACCGTGAGGGAAAGGTGAAAAGCACCCCGACGAGGGGAGTGAAACAGTACCTGAAACCGGACGCCTACAAGCAGTCGGAGGGGCCTTGAGCCCTGACGGCGTACCTTTTGTATAATGGGTCATCGACTTGGTGTTACGAGCAAGCTTAAGCCGTTAGGTGTAGGCGCAGCGAAAGCGAGTCTTAAATGGGCGCATGAGTTCGTGGCATCAGACCCGAAACCGAGTGATCTAGGCATGGCCAGGTTGAAGGTGCGGTAACACGCACTGGAGGACCGAACCCACATCCGTTGAAAAGGATCGGGATGAGCTGTGCCTAGGGGTGAAAGGCCAATCAAACTCGGAGATAGCTGGTTCTCCGCGAAATCTATTTAGGTAGAGCGTCGTACGAATACCCTCGGGGGTAGAGCACTGGATGGGTAATGGGGCCCCACAGGCTTACTGATCCTAACCAAACTCCGAATACCGAGGAGTACTATACGGCAGACACACGGCGGGTGCTAACGTCCGTCGTGGAGAGGGAAACAACCCTGACCTACAGCTAAGGCCCCCAATTCATGGCTAAGTGGGAAAGCAGGTGGGACGACCAAAACAACCAGGAGGTTGGCTTAGAAGCAGCCATCCTTTAAAGATAGCGTAACAGCTCACTGGTCTAAATAAGTTGTCCTGCGGCGAAGATGTAACGGGGCTCAAGCCATGAGCCGAAGCTTAGGACTGCGTATGCAGTGGTAGCGGAGCGTAGTGTGACATGGACCCTATCCTCTTTTGCCCCTCTCGAGGGGCTTTGGAGGATCAAGGGTTCTTCTGTGAAGCCGGCCTGTGAGGGATCCGGTGGAGAGATCACTAGCGAGAATGATGACATGAGTAGCGACAAAGGGGGTGAGAGACCCCCTCGCCGAAAGTCCAAGGGTTCCTGCTTAAAGCTAATCTGAGCAGGGTAAGCCGACCCCTAAGGCGAGGCCGAAAGGCGTAGTCGATGGGAACCAGGTTAATATTCCTGGGCCAGGAGATGGTGACGGATCGCGGGTGTAGTTCAGCCTTATCGGATTGGCTGGGCTGCTGAGCGGTTCCTGGAAATAGCCCTCCATGAGATCGTACCCTAAACCGACACAGGTGGACTGGTAGAGAATACCAAGGCGCTTGAGAGAACGATGTTGAAGGAACTCGGCAAAATACCTCCGTAAGTTCGCGAGAAGGAGGCCCGTTCAGGAGGCAACTCTTGGGCGGGGGCACAAACCAGGGGGTGGCGACTGTTTACTAAAAACACAGGGCTCTGCGAAGTCGCAAGACGACGTATAGGGTCTGACGCCTGCCCGGTGCCTGAAGGTTAAAAGGAGGAGTGCAAGCTCCGAATTGAAGCCCAGGTAAACGGCGGCCGTAACTATAACGGTCCTAAGGTAGCGAAATTCCTTGTCGGGTAAGTTCCGACCTGCACGAATGGCGTAACGACTTCCCCGCTGTCTCCAACATCGACTCAGCGAAATTGAATTGCCTGTCAAGATGCAGGCTTCCCGCGGTTAGACGGAAAGACCCCGTGCACCTTTACTACAACTTCAGACTGGCATCAGGTACAGCATGTGCAGGATAGGTGGTAGGCTTCGAAGCAGGGACGCCAGTCCTTGTGGAGCCTCCCTTGAGATACCACCCTTGCTTTGCTTGATGTCTAACCGCGGTCCGTTATCCGGATCCGGGACCCTCTGTGGTGGGTAGTTTGACTGGGGCGGTCGCCTCCCAAACAGTAACGGAGGCGCGCGAAGGTTGGCTCAGAGCGGTCGGAAATCGCTCGTTGAGTGCAATGGCAGAAGCCAGCCTGACTGCAAGACTGACAAGTCGAGCAGAGTCGAAAGACGGCCATAGTGATCCGGTGGTCCCGAGTGGAAGGGCCATCGCTCAACGGATAAAAGGTACGCCGGGGATAACAGGCTGATGATGCCCAAGAGTCCATATCGACGGCATCGTTTGGCACCTCGATGTCGGCTCATCTCATCCTGGGGCTGGAGCAGGTCCCAAGGGTATGGCTGTTCGCCATTTAAAGAGGTACGTGAGCTGGGTTTAGAACGTCGTGAGACAGTTCGGTCCCTATCTTCCGTGGGTGTAGGATACTTGAGAGGAGTTGCCCCTAGTACGAGAGGACCGGGGTGAACGATCCACTGGTGGACCTGTTGTCGTGCCAACGGCAGTGCAGGGTAGCTATGATCGGACAGGATAACCGCTGAAGGCATCTAAGCGGGAAGCCCCCCTCAAAACAAGGTATCCCTTGAGGACCGTGGAAGACCACCACGTCGATAGGCCGGAGATGTAAGCGCAGCAATGCGTTCAGTTGACCGGTACTAATGGTCCGATAGGCTTGATTTGATCCAGTAAAAGCAAGACCAGATCAAAAGCATACACACACAACAGTATACTTGACTAAACAAATGATGTTCTTCCTCGGTCTGGTGGTCATAGCACGAGCAAAACACCCGATCCCATTCCGAACTCGGCAGTTAAGTGCCGTCGCGCTGATGGTACTGCGTCTTAAGACGTGGGAGAGTAAGTCACCGCCAGACCTAGTAAGAACATCTCAACTCTCTCTCTGATCGATCAATCCCAATCACCGCGGGGTGGAGCAGCCCGGTAGCTCGTCAGGCTCATAACCTGAAGGTCGTAGGTTCAAATCCTACCCCCGCAACCAA
>NZ_JAYKKJ010000017.1:0-5558 GCF_035969385.1 Marivivens marinus
AAAGCTGCTTCGACACGCCTTGGGTGATCGGATACAACCGCGTGCCGGACCCGCCTGCAAGGATGATGCCCTTGCGGGTTGTCATGATGATGCCCCGAGGTCGCGAAGGACCACTGCCAGCCCAACCCGCCAGTCGGGGCGGTCGATCCCGAAGGTGGTCGCGAGCGAGGAGCAATCCATGCGGGAGTTCGACGGGCGCCGCGCCGGGGTCGGAAAGTCGCTACTGGGGATATCTGCCACCTCAACCGTTTGCCCGGATTGCTGGAAAATCTCACGGGCAAAATCGGCCCAAGAGACATCGGGCGCACCGGAGAAATGATAGGTGCCGCTGGTGTCGCCGTCGAGCTTGCCAGTAATCGCGATGCAGGCCGCCGCGATATCCCGCGCTGGCGTTGGCCCGCCTTGTTGATCGGCCACCACCGTCAGCCTGTCACGCGTTTCGGACAGACGCAGCATGGTTTTCACGAAATTCGCCCCATGCGCGGAAAAAACCCATGACGTGCGCAGGATGGCGTGATCTGCACCTGACGCCCGCACCCTTTCTTCGCCCCGCAGTTTGGACCGCCCATAGGCGTTCAATGGTTGGGTTGCATCCTCCGGCCGCCACGCGGCCGTACCATCGCCGGGAAAAACGTAGTCGGTGGAAATGTGCACCAGCGGGATATCCAGATCGGCGCAGGCCCCGGCGATGGCGCCGGGCGCGTCGCCGTTGATCACGGTTGCAAGCTCTTCTTCCTGTTCCGCCCGATCCACGGCGGTGTAGGCGGCAGCGTTGATCACCGCTGTCGGGCGATGGGTCAGGACGGCATCGGCACAATCGTTGGGGTTGGAAAGGTCAGCCTGATCGCGACCAAGGAAAATGGCGTCCGGGGCCAGCCCCGAAAGCTCTGTCGCGACCTGACCTGACTTGCCGAAGACCAGCAGGGTCATCCCTTGACCCCAAGCCGTTCGCCGACGCCTTCGCGGCTTTGCAGCGCACGCCACCAATCTTCGTTGCCGAGATACCAGTCGACCGTCCGTTCCAGACCCTGATCCAGCGTCACCGAAGGACGCCAGCCCAGTTCTTCACGGATACGGGTGGGGTCGATCGCATAGCGCAGATCGTGGCCGGGCCGGTCGGTGACAAAGCTGATCTGATCGGTATAGGGGGCATCCTTGGGCCGCTTGCGATCGAGGATGGCGCAAATGGAGCGGACGATATCGATGTTCCGCGCCTCGTTTTCGCCGCCGATATTGTAGGACCGGCCAAGCGCCCCGCGTTGCAGGACGGTCAGAAGCGCATCGGCATGATCCTCGACGAACAGCCAGTCCCGCACGTTCTCACCCTTGCCATAGACGGGGATCGGTTTGCCGGCCAAAGCGTTGAGGATAACAACAGGGATGAGCTTTTCAGGGAAATGGAAGGGCCCATAGTTGTTCGAGCAATTGGTCAGGACAACAGGCAGCCCATAAGTCTCATGCCACGCCCGGACCAGATGATCCGATCCGGCCTTGGAGGCCGAATAGGGGCTGCGCGGATCATAGGGGGTGTCTTCGGTGAATTGCCCGGTTTCGCCCAGCGACCCATAAACCTCGTCAGTCGAGATGTGGTGGAACCGGAAACTGTCCGGCTTCCCCGCTTTGACCCAATAGGCCCGCGCCGCCTCGAGCAGGTGGAAGGTGCCAAGGATGTTCGTCTCGATGAAGGTGCCCGGTCCGTCGATGGACCGGTCCACGTGGCTTTCGGCAGCCAGGTGCATCACCGCGTCTGGCTGGTGGGTATCGAACACCCGGTCCAGCGCGGCCCGGTCCCGGATATCGACATGTTCAAAGGCATAGGACGGGCTGTCTGCCACGCTGGCGACATTGTCGAGGCAGGCGGCATAGGTCAGCGCGTCAAGGTTGACGACCTCGTGCCCTGCGCCAATTGCCTGCCGCACGACAGCCGATCCGATGAAACCCGCGCCGCCGGTTACGATGATCTTCATACCGCACCCTCCCAGACGAACGGGCTATCGAGGTCGGACAGACCGGGCGCGACGGCGTCCTTGTCCGACAGGATCGGGGTTACCTCGCCAAGCGCCCAGTCGATGCCGACGGCGGGGTCATCCCAACGCACCGCGCCCTCGCAGTCCGGAGCGTAATAGTCAGAGCATTTATAAATGATTTCGGTGTCCGGCGCGCGGGTGACAAAACCGTGGGCAAACCCTTCGGGGACCAGCAACTGTTTGCCGTTCTCAAAGCTGAGTTCGACCCCGAACCATTGTCCATAGGTCGGGGATCCCTTGCGGATGTCGACGGCCACGTCAAACAGGCACCCCTTGCCGCAGCGGACCAGTTTGGCCTGCGCGTGGGGCGGCGTCTGGAAATGCAGCCCTCGGACCGTGCCGACCTTGGCGGACAGGGAATGGTTGTCCTGAACGAAAACCGTGTCGACCCCGGCTTCGGACATCGCCCGCGCGCTGTAGGATTCAGAGAAGAACCCGCGATTGTCGCCGAACCTTTTCGGGGTGAGGACAAGCAGCCCCGCAATTGGCGTTTCTTCGATCCGCACTGGCTCGCAACCTCTTCTTAGTTCCTTTGACGGCGCTGCATATCAAGATGGCCAGAAGCTGTCATGGACATATTGGTGCGGGATTTCCCCCAGTTTGGGGCGTGTGGCCGGGATCTGCCGGGCAAGACGACCTGCCCGGCACGATCACACGGTCCTAGAAGTAGACGATTTCGTCTACCAAGAGGTTCGCGTCGATCAGGTTGTTGATCGTCAGCACATTACCGCTCCCGAAATCGAGAACGACGTGGTCGCCCACGGTCGACGCATAGTTCAGGATGTCATTCCCGTCAGGAACTGCTTCGACCAACAGGCTGCTGTCGATCTGGATAGTATCCCGAGTCGGGTCGTAGTCGGTGATCACATCCGCGCCGGAGTCGAAGATGAACACATCGTCACCCGCGCCGCCATAAAGTGTATCGTCGCCAGCATCCCCGTTGAGAGTGTCGTTGCCGCCACCGCCGTTCAGGAAATCGTTCCCGTCGCCGCCAAACAGGTCATCGAACCCGTTTTGGCCATAGATGGAATCGTTGTCCAACCCGCCGAACAGATCATCATGCGAGATACCGCCCCAAATAACGTCATCGCCTGCATCGCCATAGACCGTGTCGGTTCCCGCGTTGCCGTTCAAGTCGTCATTGCCGGTGCCGCCATAGATCGTGTCGGCACCCGATTTCCCCGAAATCGTATCGTTGTCGGCATCCCCATATAGAAGGTCGGGGTTCTTGCCGCCATCAATGGTGTCGTCGCCATCACCACCATAGACGGTGTCACGCCCGTTGTTACCGAAGAGAGTATCGTTGCCGGCATCCCCATAGAGCTGGTCGTAGCCGTCCTTGCCTTCGATAAAATCGTTGCCGAGGCCACCGTGGATTTCGTCCCAGCCGATACCGCCGTCGACCGAATCCGCGCCGTCGCCGCCATCGAAATAGTCGCTTCCGGCGCGCAGGGTCACGCTGTCCGCGCCGGAGGTGCCGGTCAGGCTGTCGTAGCCTGGGGTTCCTTCGATCGGGTTGAACGCATCGGCCGCGATCAGGTTTGCGATGGTATCGGATTCCAGAATGCTGCTGGCGCTGGTACCAACGCCAATATTCTCGAACGCCTCGAGGATGATTTCATTGCCGGTGTTTCCGGTTTCCCGGACAGCAATCTGACCGCCGCCAAGATCGACGAATTCGATCGCGGCAAGCAGTTGGTCCAGCGTCGAAAACCCGGTGAAGACAACCGTATCGGTTCCGTCGCCACCGTTGGCAAACTCGCTCGAGGTTTCGCTCAGAAGCGCTTCGACCAGGATATCGTTGCCAGTCCCGCCATAGACAGTGTCATCCCCGCCGTTGCCTTCGAAGATGTCATTGTCTGCCCCACCATACAGGTAGTCGGTCCCCAACCCGCCGATCAGGGTATCATCCCCGTCCTCGCCCAGGATCGTGTCGTTACCGGCACCACCGTTGAGCGAGTTGTTGCCTTCGTTGCCGGTGATGTGGTCGGCGGCATTGCCGCCAATCGCGTTTTCGATCATCACACCGTTGGCGATAGTGAATCCACCGATGATCCCATCGGCATATGACACGAACCCGCCCGCATTGGCCGGGTCTGCCGCAAGCGGGGCATCATTCAGGTTGATGACGGCCGCATTGGTACCGCCCGCATGGCTGATGGTGTCATTGCCGCCGGTATCCCAGATGCAAGACCAAAAGGTTCCCGCGCCATTTGCGTCCGGCATATTATAGGTATCGTTCCCCGACGCATGGGTCGTGTTCGCCCCATATAGTTCTTGGATCGCCGCAATATCCAAAGCCATCGGCGTGGCCTGCCAGCCATAGTTGGCATCGAAGAACGTCGGATACTCGGTTTGCCAGCCATCGTTGTAGGACATCGTGGTCCAGATGCCCTGGTTCAGGTCGTAGTCACCGAAGTCACCGAATGGAGAAGTCACGCCCGGGAAATTCGTCGCGTCGATTGAACTGCCGCCGTCGTGCGGATGGGCAAGGCCCAAGCCATGGCCGATCTCGTGAATGAGCGTCACAAAACCATAGCCACCAGATTCCAATCCAGACGACGTCCAACCCGTCCCTTCATAGTTGAAGACCCCATAGAGCGGCATGGCCGCGTTGTTTATCGGGATGTTATGCCAACCAAGTGCGCCAACCTGGGCAGCCGACCCAAGCCAGTTCTCGATATTGGCGTTACTGGTGACCAGCTGGAACTCGATGTTCGCGACCGCTTCCCATGCTGCATAAGCGGCCTGCAAAGCCGCGATCTCGTAAGCAAACCATGCAGCACCATCTCCGGTGGTGTCGAACAGCCCGCTTGGTGGCGTGCCGGATTCAATCGAATAGGTGATGGTTACGATGCCGCCAGCGTCCGTCCAATGACCGCCCCAAACAAGGCTGTCGATCCACGGGTCGGCACCGTTTGTCGGGGTTCCATCTGAAAACGTTGTGGTCGCCATTTGTCTGCTCCTAATCTTCACCCTTGGCTACGGGCCAGTCATGGCCAGCGATCCAGTTACCATTATGACATACTGGCCTTGTGGTCCGTTGAAACAAGGCACGCCTGCGTCCCCAAGTAGACCTTGGGTTTCGCAAGACATAGACGATTTTGGGAAAAGGGCGCAAGCAATGGGTCAACTGCCGGCGGCAATCCTCCAGCATGAGACGAATATCTGCCGCCAGACGCGTCAGTCTCGTGTTCGCCATTCCATAATTTGACTGTATGGGCACGCGCCGACTTTGTTACCCAAATCGTGGTCTGGGTTTCATTGTTGAATACCGGGGAGGGCGAAGGCGCGTGGAACGCGCGCAAGCAAAGCGACCCGAAACGGGGGATATGACGTAAGTTGCACATTGGCATCGACAGGGACACGATGGAAACCTGCGCAAACCGCCAAGGCGCTCGCCTTCAGTCCTCACGGCTCTCCCGTTTGTCGGCGGGTCTTTTTGTTTTTGTATTTGGTTGCGGGGGTAGGATTTGAACCTACGACCTTCAGGTTATGAGCCTGACGAGCTACCGGGCTGCTCCACCCCGC
>NZ_JAYKKJ010000018.1:0-2347 GCF_035969385.1 Marivivens marinus
GATGCGGTGCTTGTGTTCTCCTTGACGGTCAATGATGGAACAGAATCAAGCTCAGCAGATGCCGTGACCATTACGGTAGAAGCACCATCGCCAACTCCAGCAACCGCTTTCGCAGAATACGAAGAAGAAATCCGTGCGACACTGGTGGATGACGCTAGGCGCAATCTGACTTCTGCCATGTCAACAAACCAAAGACTTATTCGCGATGCGCGTGGTCGAATGATCGAAACACAACAGGCCTTGTCCGGGTGCGCCGTAGATGAAACCCAAAGTGGCGTTGGTGTGGAAAGTGAACTTGACAGTTTCGAATGCACACCAAATTCCGTGTCCACTCGCAACTACGTCCCATTCGACGTGGACGGCACCTTTGCGCTAAATGGAACCACTGTCAGCACAAGCGGTAGTTTCTTTGGGCAAACCGGTAATTATGAGGGCACGCAGCGCCGCCTGTTCTTCGGTGACTTTGACGTGCAGCATGACAGTGACACGGGCAGCAGCACTGCCACACTCACAGCTCGTGTTGCCTGGGAACAAATGACCAGCGACAGAACCATGCTGGGCTACTTCATCGGCGGTGAGCTGGCACATTCAAACATCGATGGTGCATTCGAGGGTGACCAAGATCGGGTAGGTGTCACAGCAGGTGGCTATGCTGTTTACCAACTTGCTGACCAAGTGTATCTGGACGGCTTCATCAGCTACGGCATTGGTCGCAACAACCTAGACATGAAGAACGACGTGCTGGCACTGACCAGCGATTACACCACACGCACGGCAACAGTGGGCGCTTCACTATCGGGTGTGTATGAGTATGAACGCTATGAGTTCCGCCCTGAACTGGCGTTAAGCTACGGCAAGACTTGGATTGGTAATGTAGGGTTCACTGGCCGGGCTTACGGTCTTGTGGATGACACGCTGAGCTTGGACGCAGGCAACGTAAGCATTGCCAATCTTACACTGCGGCCTGAAGTCGTTTGGGCACTGGATGCAGACACAGTGGCTGACAGCCGCAGTCAGCTCAGCTTTGCCCCACGTGCAATCTGCGAACGTACCATTGCAACAACTCGCACAGAAAACTGTGGTGGTGGCGCTGAGCTTGGACTGAGCAGCACGTCAGAAGATGGATTGAGTAATGCAGAAATCCGCTTTGTCCTAGACCGTGTTGGCAGCAGCTATCGATCAAGCTTTGCAGTTAACCTCGAACACAGGTTCTAAACACATCTGAAAACATAGTGGGCGGACCTCGGTTCGCCCTTTTTCACGAGTTGCTTTTTGAAAAAATTTTATAAATAAATTATGCATTATAGGTTTAATTTAACTATGCCTGCCTCTGATAGTGTCAATTTTAACAGCGGAAGTGTGGTGTTGAACCTAAATCGTGCAAATGCCGCTCAAAACCAGGTGCAGCACATCAACTCTTGTGTACCGCTACACTGGCCTAGCATCGCTCCCGTCCACCCCGCACACGGCCCGCACAGCGTGTCTCAGACACCATTATGAAGTTACTGAGCTGATTGGAGCTTGCGGTGCCTGCGGCTTGAGGCGATCAAAGTCTGCCTGCGAGATGCCAGTAGAGATCGCGTTGATCACTGGCTTGCTGGTAATCTCTGCAGATTGAGATGGTTTAGCGGGTTTAACCCTAGACTTTGGGATAGGCAGTGGTGCTTTGGGACCTAGAGCTTTGCCCTTCGCTTTTGGCTTGGCATCTTTTGCCTTGAGCCTGCCATCGAGTTTGTTTGCTAGGAAGCTCGCTGTGTTGGCAAAAATTTTGAGGTCATCCACCGCCTGCTCAACACTTGCAGCTCCTGATCCTTTCTCAATCACATCAATGAGGCGGCGCAGTTCATCACGATCATCCATGAGAGCCCCCTTTGCAAAACTGGGGTGATGCAAAATCACCAGGCTGAATTGATAAGTACTGGCCTAGAAAAATCCGCGCGGCAGAATTTTTATCATGCAAGACCCATTTCAAACACGTGTTCATGCGCTCATTCTTTCAGGTGCTCGCCAAACAGCCTCCGCCTGTCGCGCTATGGTCTGATCGCATAATCCTTTGAGCCGCTCAAATTGCAGCGCCAAGTTGCCGTGCTCCGCTGTCCCTGTAGCCCTTAGACGCTCAGCATAATGCCCCAGCTTGTGCGAACAGATCGCGAGGGTTTCTACGCTTGGGCCCGTTCCATGATTGCGCAGAGTTCGAATGTAACCTTCACTGCGACCAAGCCAGGCCCTGCAAAACTCTGGTGTGTTGCGTACAGCGCCACTCCCAATCATGGCGTGCCCCCATCGGGTGGTCCGGTTTGATTGTTAGTGCATCGTGGGCCTCTGGTCCATCGGAACGATGCTTTCT
>NZ_JAYKKJ010000019.1:0-1227 GCF_035969385.1 Marivivens marinus
TGGAATAGCCCCCTGAAAGTGGTCCACCAACTGGGATAGTTTGTCCCGCAAATTGGAGGATCAGCGATGGCTGGGAAACGAGAGAAGGCCGAAGAGATTGTATCGAAGCTTCGGCAAGTTGAAGTTCTGCAAGGGCAAGGGATGACGATTGCTGAGGCGGTGCGCCAGATCGGCGTGACGCAACAGACGTTTTATCGATGGCGGAAATTGTATGGCGGGATGGGCCGGTCTCAGCTCAAGCGTCTGAAGGAGCTTGAGAAGGAGAACCAACGGCTGCGGCGGGCGGTGTCCGATCTGACATTGGACAAGCTCATCTTGACCGAAGCTGCGAGGGGAAACTTCTGAGCCCTTCGCGTCGTCGTAAGTGCATCGATCATGTGCGGCAGGAGTTGGGCGTGTCTGAGCGTCGTGCCTGCCGCGCCTTGGGTCAGCACCGTTCGACACAGAGAAAGGTTCCGCAAGGCCGGGCCGATGAAGAGCGGCTGACCGACGATATCATTGAACTGGCCGACAAGTATGGCCGTTATGGCTATCGTATGGTGGCGGGTTTGCTGAACAACGCTGGCTGGCACGTGAACCACAAGCGGGTCGAGCGTATCTGGCGACGCGAAGGGCTGAAGGTTCCGCAAAAGCAAAGAAAGAAGGGGCGGCTATGGCTGAACGACGGGTCTTGCGTTCGGCTCAGGCCGGAGCGGCCTAACCATGTCTGGTCCTATGACTTTGTGCAGGATCGCACCCATGATGGGCGTGCCTATCGGACGCTCAACATTATCGACGAATACACCAAGGAGGCGCTCATGATACGCGTCGATCGCAAGCTCAACTCGACCGATGTGCTGGACGCTTTGACGGACCTGTTCATCCTGCGCGGGCCACCAGAATACATCAGGTCCGACAACGGCCCGGAGTTCATCGCTCAGAAGGTGCGGGACTGGATCGCCGCGGTTGGAGCCAAGACTGCCTATATCGAACCGGGCTCACCCTGGGAAAACGGGTATTGTGAAAGCTTCAACGCTAGGTTCCGCGACGAACTGCTGAACGGTGAAATCTTCTACAGTCTGCGGGAGGCCCAAATCCTGATCGAGCAATGGCGCATTCACTACAACACCGTCAGGCCGCACAGCTCATTGGGCTATCGTCCACCTGCACCAGAAAGCATCGTTCCGATGGACCAGAGGCCCACGATGCACTAACAATCAAACCGGACCACCCGATGGGGGCACGCCA